>JANYAL010000003.1 GCA_025361325.1 Bacteroidota bacterium | reverse complement strand
GCCTGTTCCAGGAAAGTGCCCCGTTGTCGTTAAGGTAGATCTCTCGTGGTATCATTTCTTTCGGTGGCCATTGGTTCAGTTTATGCCATTCATTTTCGCCGGAGAAGAAGATATTGGCTTCCGCGATGTCATGCACAGTGCCCTGCAGTTTCAGGTAGAAATTGAAAAAAGGCATCTCAATTTGCTGCTGGTAGTATTCGCTGGTCTTTTTGCCAAACCGGATATTGCCCAGGTACGACCCGTCGCTGCGGCCGCCCCAGCCGCCATGGAACCAGGGCCCGATCACCAGCCGGTTATCGGTGTTGGGGTTCTTAGCCTCGATGGCTTTGTAGAGGTTCCAGGCACCAAAACAATCTTCCGCATCAAATAGTCCGCCCACCACCAGTATCGCCGGTTTTATGTTGGTCACAAAATTCCTGGGGTTACGGTTCGTCCACCAGTCGTCGTAATTGGGATGCCTGTACAGGTCTTTCCAGAAGGCGATGCTGTCGCCCATGATACGGGCAAAATTCTTTAGGGACCCGGTTTTCAGGTAGAAATCATAGTTGTCTTGTGAAGGTATCCTGTAAAATCCGGAGAACTGTGTAGTGGGTTTGGGCCGGGGCCTTCCGAATCCGGAGTAGAAGCTAAAGGCGTCCATGATAAACAAGGCCCCGTTGTGGTGAAAATCGTCGCCCTGGAACCAGTCTGTTACAGGCGCCTGCGGGCTCACGGCTTTCAGTGAGGGGTGGCCGCTCAGGGCTGCCATGGTAGCGTAGAAGCCTGGATAGGATATACCCATTACACCTACGCGGTTATTATTACCCGGGATATTCTTTACCATCCAGTCAATGGCATCATAGGTGTCGCTGGCCTCATCGATCTCGGTTCCCTTTTTAATGGGGTTAAAGGGGCGTATGTCTACAAAATCCCCCTCGCTCATCCATTTACCCCGAACATCCTCTACTGCCATGATATAACCCTCTTTCAGGTAATTGATGTAGTAGGAATCATATAACCTGGCACTGAATTTATCCTCCCCATACGGTGCACAGGTATAGGGGGTTCTTGTGAACAGGATCGGGTGCTTCACCGTGGAATCCATGGGGATATAGAAAGCGGTGAAGAGTTTAATACCGTCGCGCATGGGAATCATGCGTTCCATCTTATAATAATGTTCACGTACCCACAGGGAATCGGCATTCTGTGCGGCCACCTGGAGGGTGAAGCAGCACAGGGCCAGGAAAAAGAAGTTGATTTTTTTCATTTGCTAACGTATTGAGTGCTAAATTTAATAAAACTATACTGTTAATGATGACAAATAACCAGGAACTCATTAATAAATTCTATTCTGCATTTCAAAGGCTGGATGCCGGTGCTATGAACAGCTGTTACGATGCGGACATTGTTTTTTTTGATACCGTATTCGGTCTGCTGCGTGGAGATGCGGTACGAAGCATGTGGGAAATGCTGTGCCAGCATGCACAGGAATTTTCACTGACCTTTTCCAATATCCGGGAACTGGATGAAGAATACTGCACCTGTGATTGGGTGGCTTCCTATACCTTTTCAAAGACGGGGCGAAAAGTAATAAACCGGGTAAAGGCCAATATGCGCTTTACCCAGGGCAGGATCATAGAGCACAGTGATGCATTCAGTCTGCACCAGTGGAGCAAACAGGCTTTTGGTTTAACCGGGGTCTTACTGGGCTGGAATTCCTTTTTTCAGCGTAAGATCAGGAACCAGGCGAACCGGCGTTTGCTTAGGTTCATGCAGCAACCTAAACAGGGTTGAACTATGTAGCAGCTTTACCCTTTATCCGGCAGGGATACATAATGATTTATAATATACTGTTTGTAATATGTTCAAATTTTATCTACTTTACTGAAAATATTATTCCTTCACGTAAAACTGCAGACATGAACACAGAATTTCTGAAAGACATTAACTGGGTAGCCGTTCTGGTTGCTGGTTTAGCTTATTTTGCCATAGGTGCAATCTGGTATTCCAAATTATTGTTCTCCAAAAAATGGATTGAATACTCGGGTGTGGATATACATGATCCCAAAGCGAAGGAGGGTATGGTACAACAAATGCTCTTCTCCCTGGTGATGATGATCATTTGCAGTGCAGGGCTGGCCATCCTGATCTCCAAACTGGAATTATCCGGCTGGAAGAATGGTGTTAAACTGGGGGGACTTACCGGCCTTTTCTTTGGAGTGACCGCCCTGAGCATCACATACTTTTATGAGAAGAAACCTTTAGGGCTGCACCTGATAAACGGTTTATATGTTGTTTTAGGGAGTATAGTGGCTGCGGTGATATTGTGTGTATGGCAGTAATTGTTTTCAGTTTGGGGTTTTGGGTTTGAATTTTTTTTAGGGTTGTTAGGGCAGTTGATCCATGAAATGGTATTAACATTGAAATATAAGAAAGGTGTTCGCAGCGTATTTTCAGATCAATTACTACCTGGCTTAAGGAATATTAATTGCAACTGATTTATATGGATATTCAACCTTAATAACCCAAACAGGAAACTCAATATACCTGCGTGATCTTCACCATATTCGTTGGCAGGTGCTGTGCTACCGGGGTGCTTCCGGTATTCACCACTACATCACCAACTTCCAGGAAGCCCCTTTCTTTCAGGATACCGATCTGGTCAAAGATGATATCGTCCAGGCTTTCTTCCTCGGCATAGTAGAACGCCCGAACGCCCCAGCTCAGGCTTAGCTGGCTGATCAGTGATTTTTCTTTGCTGAATATATACAATGGGGAAAGCGGGCGGTAACTGCTCAGCATGAAAGCCGTGTAGCCGCTTTGTGTCATCCCGATAAGCGCTTTGGCTTTTGAATC
>JANYAL010000415.1 GCA_025361325.1 Bacteroidota bacterium | reverse complement strand
GCTTCAAAAAATGCCAGCCCGTATATTGTGCTGCTGGCACTGGTGCTGAAGGGATAACGCATTTCCAGAGTATATTTATTGAAAATAGTGAAGAATTGTTTAGGAGTTATTCCTTCCGGGTTTACTTTGGGATCAGAACTCTCATATATGGGGTACCCACGCTGCGAAATGATATCGTAACCCAATAATGCGAAGTTGTTACTCAAGCCGGCATCGCCGAGCTGGAAACGTTCAAAAGGAGATATTCCGAGGTCACCGTTGTATTTTCCAATAAATCCATATTTAGCCGCTGCCTTTAAAATAAATTGCTTATTCTTTTCTGCACCCCGGGGTCTTCCGATCGGTGTGAACCATTCGCCGTTAAATCGCCATTTATGAAACTCAGGCAATTTATATTGATTTTCTGCGCCGGACTTGATACCCAGGAGTGAATACGGCAGCGTGAACTGGCCGCTGAGCATAAAGTTGGAACCGCTGGTCGGGAAGATAGGATTGGGGCCGGCAGAGTTACGGACCAAAGCGACCTTCAGACTGATATTGGTAGATGTGCCATTACTAAGGCCCTGGAATATATTGGCATAATTCACCAGTTTATACTGTTGTAAATTCAATGAGTAAATTAGGTTAAAGAAATCATCTGGCCATTTCAGCTGTTTTCCTAAGGAAATATTGAAATTGCTTGTTTTGATATAAGAAGTATCGCCACATGTCTTACAATAGATGCCATACCTGTCATACGCATTTGAATATTTGGTATTGGAATAACCGATCGTGAAAGAATTGCGTTTCTTTCCCCCCAGCCAGGGTTCAGTAAAGGAGAAATTGTAGGAGCGGAATGCCTTGCCATTGGATTGAATCCTGGCAGTAAGCTTTTGCCCATCACCTGAAGGCAGGGGATCCCAGGTGGATTTTTTCAATATGTTCTTGATAGAGAAATTATTGAAAGTTATCCCCAGCGTCCCGGTTAACCCGATACCGCCGCCGAATCCGGCAGACAATTCAAGCTGATCTGCCGATTTTTCCTCAATTGCCCAGTTGATGTCAACAGTACCGTTCTCAGCATTGGGAACAATATTGGGGGTGATCTTTTCAGGGTTGATAAAACCCAATTGGCCCAGCTCTCTTTGTGTACGAATAATGTCTGCCCGGCTGAACCGTTCTCCGGGAATAGTTCTCAATTCCCGGCGTATTACATAATCTTTGGTTTTGTCGTTACCTGAGATGGTAATATTGCCATAGACAGCCTGCGGGCCTTCTGTCATACGAATTTCATAGTCGATCGTATCATTATAAACAGCGGTCTCCACCGGATCAAGCCTGAAAAATAGATAACCATCGTCCATATATAGACTTTTTACATCACCGCCTTCGGCAGACATCTGTTCGCCCAGCCTTTTATTCAGCAGTTGCAGGTTATACAGGTCACCTTTCTTGATTCCCAGAAAAAGGTTCAGAATAGAATCATTATATTTCGTATTTCCTTTCCACGTGATGTTTCCGAAGTAATACCGCTCACCTTCATTTATTTTCATAAAAAGGTTCAGGTTGCTTTTTTCGTCAGAGATAAACGTATCCCCAACGATCACAGCATCTCGGTAACCCAGTGAATTATAATATTCCATCACGTGCTGCTTGTCCTCTTCATATTTCTTTTCATTGAATTTAGATGAGCTGAAAAGTTTAAAGCGGAAATACGGATCTAAATATTCCCTGGTCTTTGAGATGGAAAGGAATCCCACATCATTGATATATTCTTTGAATGTTATTAGGTAAGAACTGTCGCCATAAGGGCTGTGGACACTGAGCGGATATAAGGTGAACCTGCTCATTTCCTTTGTACCCTTCATCTGTTTCTTTAGTTTCAGTGCAGTAATATTCTTGTTCCCGGAGAAATTGATCGAATTCACCCTCACCTTGGACCCTTTGTTAATAATGAAAGAGAGGATAATAGAATTACTGACATGCGGGGCATTTTCCTCCTTTACCTGAACTTCTATATTTCGGAAGCCCTTTTCATAATAGAATTTCTTTATGGCCTCAACGGCACTTAGTTTCATGTTTTCAGTCACCACACGGTCCTTGGCAAGGGCTATTTTGCTGTCCAGATCATCTCTTTCTGATTTCCTTACCCCTAACACATTATATTCGGCCAGTCTTGGCCTTTCTGTAATGGCAATTTCAATATACAGGTTACGATCGATCAATTTTACAAACGAGATCTCTATACCGGAAATCAGGTTTTGTCTCCATAATTTAGAAATGGCTTTACCAAATACATCTGTACCAGGTATCTGCACTTTATCACCTACGGCCAGCCCTGAGATGGAAATGATAAGATTGGGATCGAAGGCTTTCGTGCCGGTAACGGTGATTCCTGCAATGATATATTCTTTAGGAAACTTTGAATTGAAAATATTGATCAGTTCCGGGTTTACCGATACGGGGGTTGTATCGGCCTGTGCCATTACAAAATGACTGCTAAAGAGAATGGTAACTACAATAAAGATCCTTTTGTAAATCGCGTGCATCAATTGGTTTTTTACGTGCGGCAAATTAAGCCCAATAATTAAAACTATTTGTTAAACATATCGACTTATCTTTTTACCTATTATGCCTATTTTTCATGGAAAATTGAATTAAATGCCTTTTTTCCCATAATGATTCTTCTATATTTAATTCATTTGATATATAGTTTCTTAAGGCAGATCAGCTGTCAGCAAGACGTACAACAAATCGAACTCAATAGTTAACTATGGTGAATTCTCTTCCTTATTTACCTGTTCACTGGTTTTTCCAAACCTTCTTTCCCTGTGTTGGTATTCCAAAATAGCCTCATACAGGTTCTCTTTTCTAAAATCCGGCCATAGGGTATGGGTAAAATATAATTCAGTGTAAGCAAGCTGATATAATAAAAAATTACTTATCCGGTATTCTCCGCTTGTCCTGATCATCAATTCCGGATCAGGAAATTCACTTGTACTTAAATATTGATGAATTGTTTCGGGAGTGATTTCTTTGGGCTGTAGTTCCCCTCTTTTCACTGAAATGGCGATTTGTTTAACCGCATTGGTGATCTCCCAGCGACTACTGTAACTCAATGCCATGATAAGGGTAAGTCCAGTGTTACCGGCTGTCTCAAATAAGGCATCCTTAAGTTCCTTTTTTGCGGCTTCAGGTAACATTTCCTGATCCCCTATCAACTGCAGCCGGATATTGTTTTTATTCAAAGTAGGTACCTCTTTTTGAATGGTATCCACCAGTAATTCCATCAGTCCAGATACTTCATATTCCGGACGATCCCAATTCTCCGTACTGAATGCATAAAGGGTCAGGTACTGAATGCCGAGTTCGGCGCAGCCTTCCACAATATTCCGTACACTTTCAACACCATGCAGGTGGCCAAACAATCGGTCTTCGCCTTTTTCCTTTGCCCACCTTCCATTCCCATCCATAATTATAGCTATATGTTTAGGCAAACGCTGGATGTCGATTTTATCCATAAGGCTCATAAAAAGCTAAAAATGAGTAGTCACGCTACGAGCGTGACTTTGGGCTGTAAAAGTAATATAATTTGTTTGGAATACCTGTTGTGGCGTAAATCTTGTTGCTTCACCAGTTCACCAGTGACTCTTAACCCATAACCATAGTACTGTATGCTAACATTCCAGAAGCCATAATACTGATATTGAACTATTCAGCTTCCACATTATCCTCAGTGTTCGATCCTTGGGTATTGGAGACAATGAAATCATCTGCGGTAAATTTAGTTCCCTGTTGCGTATAAATGAAGTGACCGATTGAGGGATTGGATACAAAACCAGCTCTTTTCGTTCTGAGCGGAGTTGCATTGCTTGAATATGCTTCCTTTAATTTCTGATAGTTCAGATCAGATCCTAAATGTTTGGGTATGCTGCAATCGTATTACTGGTCAAAATCATTACAGCTTTGGATAATAAAATGACCAGGGGCTTTATTACAGAAAGATTGGTTTAGTTGTTTAATATCTGCACCAATTTTATGAGGAAGTCGTCATTTTGTTCACGTTGTTCATTATCATTGAAATAATCGGTTACAAGTTCCTTTTTGCTGGAAGGAATGACAGAAATAATACTTTTCCTTGTAAATTCAATCTCTTTCGGGTCTTCCGATCCATAAACGAGATAGTATGTTGTTTTGTCAATGAATTCATCATACATTTCCCCTCTTTTGACTCTCAGCATATCCCTGCTGTCGAATTTCACAAATCTGGTCTTAACCAGCTTCAATAAGGTGAAGGCGGTTTCCTTTTTTTCAAGTACTTCGTAAAATTCATCCGGATGCAGGGTATGATAAGCACTGCCAGGTACAAAAACATGATCTCTATCGGTAATTATCGTAAAAGTCTTCACCTGGTTCTTCTCTGCCTGTAAGACTTCTTTGGGATTTGATTTGTCAAGTTTAAAGATTATGAAAAGTTCATGACGCACCCGATCGAACAGAAACTGGTAATTTTTATTGATCACTTCATTCTTAATGGTTGTGACTGATCCATTTGCCCAGCCTGGGTAAAAGAACTGTGATCCTTTTACTTCACCGGAATTATAAGTCTGCAATCCTTCAAATCCCGTTTGTCTTGATTTAAGTCCGGCTATTTGTTTAAAATCATCATTCATGCTTGTCACGGGATTATATTGTCCGAAAACCAGCGGACCACAAAAAAACATCATAGAAATGCAAAGTATGTTCATCATATAATTCATAATAGTAGGAAAAATACTAAATAATAATCACGGAATTATTAATAATTCCATAAAAGGATGTTAATTAAATAATCGGGGGCTCTTAATTAGTACCGGGACAACGGGTTGTACTGATATTTATGGACAGGCCGATTTCGGCTATAATGTACTGGTCGTTCTGCTTACTCCATCCCCTTTGCCTTCCTTCCACTCCCAGTATATTATTGGGGTCTATTTCGTATGACCTGTCTTGAAGAAGTGCAGCAGGTGAAGGATTACCGTTGGGAAGTGTCGGAAATTTGTTAATCCCAACATAGGTGGTACTCACATCATCCAGGTAATCGGTGGTGGTAAAGCGTTGTGATACCTCAAAAGAAATATTGACCTTTTCGCTGAGATTATATTTGATTCCTACACCCAGCGGAATACAGATTGCCATGGTGCCGTAAGGTTTTCTACCCTTATACCCCACATTCTGTCCTTCTGTTCCAAGCGGACGAAGAAATACTTTATCGCCTCCGAGATAGGCATACGGATCAAATGAAAAAGCGCCAAGACCAAGTGTAACATACGGTGTGTAATAATGTTCAGGATCACCTGGTATAAATTTAAAAAAATTAAAATCTCCTTGTACGGCCAGTTCCCAGACATTGGTGTTGAAACTAAGGTTTCTTGTTTTTTGATAATCATTCTTGCTGTATATATCACTATACCCCAGCTGAGCATAATGTGCACTTAACCGCATACCAACATAATTGCCAAACTGCTTTCGAAAAAAGAGCCCCAAAGCAACCTTTGGATGGTCAATAGCTGCCCGGGTGTTCAGGTCACCGAAATAATGTGCGGCACCTGCTGTGATGCCGAATTCTCCCTCCTGAACATAATCATAACGCTGTGCCCTTACGGTATTTGCGAGTACCATTACAATAACTAAGGCAAGGAATTTGATTTTCATACCATGCAAAATAAAGAAATGTTTTGTAAAAATGAGGGGTTGGATTTCATGAACGTACAGGGGTTGTTAATTTTTATATAATTATTCGCTTACTTTCTCAACTCTCAGGCCCGCACTAATTACATTATAAAGCGGGTTTTCCCGCATAATATGAGCAATATTGAAATAATAATTCCCTGCCTTCTTAAAACGCCGGGGCTCTCCATTAAGCAGTTTTCTTACTTCCCATATATCATTCATTCCGGTCCCTTCCCATCCATTTGCATCATTTGCTAGCACGAGGTCAACTTTTTGATAATAGATACTGTCGCCCGGTGACTGCAGCCCAACATTCAGCCAAATATTGTTGTATTTATAAGCATCTGTATGCCGTATCACCAGGAAAAGGTTATACGCATTCAAGGTGTCCGTGATATTGAATTTTCCGGTAATGGTAAAATTGCTTTGCCATTCGTATTTGGGTATGACCGTATTCTTCTCAAAAAGATCTATCTGTTTGCAGGACACAAATAAAAGACATCCCGCAATGGGCAACATAAAAAGGCGGCTAAAATGTTTTCGGACCATATGTATATTAAAAATAGAGCTTACTTAAGCTTTAAAGAACATTCAAAACCTGTTCCTTGGCTTTTTCCAGTTCGTCTTTCATTTTGACCACGCATTTCTGTATATCTGCATCATAGGCTTTACTGCCGGTAGTATTGATTTCACGGCCGATCTCCTGAAGGATAAAGGACAACTTTTTACCTTTTCCTTCTTCCTTTTCCGCTAAAATGGACCTGAAATATTCACAATGCTGACGAAGTCTGATCTGTTCTTCATGAATATCTATTTTTTCCATGTAATAAATCAGCTCCTGTTCCATACGGTTGTTGTCGATATTTTCCTTACCTACATGCTTTTCGAGCAGTTGATTGATCTCCTCTACTATCCGCTTCTTGCGGTTGGGCTCCAGTTTCAAAATAGCTTCTTCCTGTTCATTGATATTAGAGATGCGTTTGACCAGGTCTTTTTCCAAGACCCCTCCCTCTTCCACCCGGTGTTGCTCGAGGTCCTTCAATGCTGCCAGCAAGACCTTACTGAATTCCCTGAAATCGGGTTCACTCAAAATATCATTGGTAGGTGTCACCACTTCAGGAAGACGCAGCAATGCACTCAGCACGGAGTTTGTGTCGATCTTCAGCTCGCCGGCCAGTTTTTCTATCTGAAGATAATATGCTTTAATGAGATCAGTATTGATGTTAACAGGTTTGGAAGTACCATTCTGTTTAATATTTACCGTACAATCGATCGTACCCCTGATCAGTTGTTCCTGTAAAGTATTTCGGATCTCAAATTCATAGGGTCTTAACAATGGAGGTAATTTCAACTGCAACTCGAATTGCTTTCCGTTCAGTGCTTTTAATTCAACCAAAAATGTCTTTTCATTCACGGTCTGCTCCGCTCTTCCGAATCCAGTCATTGATTTAAGCATGTTATTTTTTTTGGCAAGATACTCGATTTGTTGTACTTGAAGCAGTGTAGCAATCATTGTTGGTCCCAAAAGCCATGTTGTTGTATAATGACAAATTCATGTTATGATCGGTAGGTGTAACCGTTTTGGCAGCATATCAAACACATACATGTTCCTGCACATACAGTACTGGAGTTAACAGAACGGATCTAATACGGTTCTTACTTTGGTTGATATACAAACCTGAAAAATAAAAACTACTGATTCAATTTAAAAAAATCTGTGGGAGAATAAAAAGCAGGTATGCGAAAAATAATAAAGCCCGGAATTTCTTATCCGGGCTTTGTTATATAGATGGGTTAGTAAGTACCGGGAATAAACATTCCCTACACAATATTAAAAATAATTTTTCCTAATTGGAAAATTTTCTTGATAATTTTTATTAACATTTTTTTTTACGCTGTGGATAAAGCATTGCGCCATGCATATATAAACTGCAATAGAACATCATTGTCTCATTATGATCTGTTACAAACATCCTTTGCAATTCCCATTTTAAAAAACTATTAAAGTATTGATTCTACTGGTATTTCAGCATATTGATCGCAATCTATATTTCGTATAAACAGAAATCAACTGTTGCAAGAACTATAGTTAGAACCATAATTCCCGGATATGATACCAGCCATTTTTCTAAATGAAAATAAATAAAAAATATTTTCATAACCGATTCCGGAATTACTCTTTTAAATGATTTTCCCAGCAAAAGTCAATTAAATACAAAGCCATGTACCTTTGCTAAAAATTATCTGTATGCAATTCCCTTCACCTGTTTCCATTTCATGGATCGCTGATCTTATCCAGGCAAAAACAGTGGGCAACACCGGGGCAAGTGCTACGGGTATCAACGAATTGCACAAGGTGGAAAAAGGCGATCTCGTATTTGTGGATCACCCGAAATATTATGATACATGCATAAATAGTGCAGCGAGTTTCATTATCATCAATAAGGAAACAATGGTACCGGAGGGTAAAGCACTGCTGATCGTTGATAATCCGTTCGAAGCCTATTGTAAGATTGTCGATCAGTTCCGGCCTTTTGAACCCTCCTCCAAAATGATCAGTGATTCTGCAGTCATAGGTGAGGGAACATTCCTCTACCCCAATGTATTCGCAGGCAATCACGTGCGCATCGGGAAGAATTGTATCATTCACCCCAATGTTACCATCATGGACCATTGCATTATAGGTGACCGGGTTATCATACAGGCAGGAACGGTGATTGGAAGCAATGCGTTTTATTACAACGGTAATAAAGACCGTGAACTGTGGTATAAGAGAATGCCCAGTTGCGGAAGGGTCATTATCGAAGCCGATGTGGAAATCGGTGCAGGATGCACCATCGACAGGGGGGTAAGCCATGATACCTTCATTGGCCAGGGAACCAAGATGGACAATATGATCCATATAGGTCACGATACGATCATAGGTAAAAATTGCCTGATTGCCGCACAAGTGGGCATTGCTGGAGTGGTGACACTGGAAGACGGGGTAATCCTCTGGGGACAGGTGGGGGTAAGCAAGACGCTCACTATTGGAGCAAACGCTGTAGTATATGCGCAAAGTGGTGTGGTGGGCAACCTGGAAGGTGGCCGTTCCTATTTTGGCTCACCGGTACAGGATGCCAAGGAAAAGACCAAGGAGTTGGTATGGGTGAAAAGGATTCCGGAATTATGGGACAAGGTAATGGGCAAATAACTTCATCGCAAAGGTACAAAATCATAGGGCAGCATATCCCCGGCTTTCTCCCACCCCATGTACAGATTGATAGTGATAACACCCTGATCGAAGTAATACCCGTTCTGTTCAATATAGATCTTTTCCTTTGGTAAAAAAGACAGCACAGACAATTGAAATTTATCCGATGCATCCTGGTTCGCTGCAAGGTAGACAGGTGAAGAACCTTTCTTCTTATAGATCACCGCTACCTCTTTTTGGTTGGGCATCACTTCCACAATACCCGTGCTGTCATCTTTTTTATAATTCATGCCACCATAAAAATCCTTAACGGGAATCGCTGTTTCCCTGTCATTCACATAGTTGAGAAACTGGATTTCGAATCCTTCCTCCGCGAGTCTTTTCCGGTACAGGCTTCGCATGAAATGCAGGATAGAACCTGTATAAGCTTGATAACGGCTGCTGTCCCACCTTCCCTTTTCAACTTCATTCGCAGGATGCATTTCCTCAAACAAGGGATATCCGGTATATAAGCTTGCCTGTGCATTATAATCATGGGTGAAAGAATCCAGGGTGTACCTGATCACATATCCCAGTGCATTATTAACAATCTCAACCGGTTCAACAGCCGTGACCTTAAGCTTGTTCTTTCTTTTATAGAAAAAAAAATGCAACACCGAAGGGTTTCTGATGGAACATTGCCTGGCAGTCTCAGACCTTCCGATGAAATTCTCCAGGAAGAAGTCGCCATACTTTTCCCAACCTTCCTTCACTTCATAGGTATTCTTTACAATCACATCCTGCATTTCTTTTTCCTTCTGCCTGAGTTCAATCACCAGATCCTTACCTGTTGCATCGGCTGCAGATATCCTCCTGGTCTCCGTCTGGTAACCGGTATAGGTCACCACGAGATCATACCCACCATTGGGCAATTCCAACCTGAAAGCACCGTCCGCGCCTGTTGCCGTGCCGATTGTGGTGTTCTGGGCGAACACAGATGCAGCCTGGAGCGGTGCTTTTGTTGCGGCATCGATTACTTTACCGCCCAGGAAAAAAGATGACTGGGGAAAAACAAGAACAGGGGAAAGGATGATCGCAAAGAGGACAATGATTTTTTTCATCAAAGTATGATTATAGGATACTCCCAACTTTAAGTTAAGAGAATCAGGTATTAAATGTTTAACGCGAAAGTAAATTACCTGTTGTTAATCTTTTGTTGTAAAGCATAACAGGTATCAGTGATGGTCTCCACGATTGGTCTGTAGGTGAAGCCCGGGAGATATTCTTTGAGCTTGTTGTTGTCGAAATACACTTTGGCCATTGCCGTTGTTGCAGTCTCCTTCGTGATCAGCGGCTCTTTACCCGTGAATAGACTTTTAACCGCTTCTCCCTTTGCCACCATGGATGCAAGAAACGGTGTCACTTTTTTGTGTGGAGGTCTTTTATTGAAAGCCTTTGCGATGAGGTAGAAAACATCGTGAAAGGTCCTGTTCTCCGCACTGATAATGAAACGCTGTGCCTGAATATCACTTTCCATCAGGAGGATCATTGATTTTGCCACATCACGTACATCAACAAAACCCGATACCCCATCGGTATACCAGGGTATCTCATCATAGACCGACTTAAAGATCTTGACTGATCCCCCGTTCCAATCTCCGGCACCCATAATCAGAACAGGGTTCACTATAACGGCTTCCAGCCCTTCCCCTATTCCACGCCAAACCTCCATCTCGGCCAGGTATTTGCTTTGTCCGTACCTGCTGTTGCTAGTCTCTTCCGTCCAGTTCATGCGTTCATTTACTTGCCCGTTCTCACGTATGCGTCCCAGTGCGGAAACCGAACTCACATGCACCATTTTTTTCACGCCCTCCTCCAACGCAGCATTCACAACATTCGCCGTACCTTCTACATTGATCCGGAACATCTGTCTTCGCCTGGCCCGTACGAAACTAATCATGCCCGCACAATGATATACCTGCTCCACCCCTTTCATCACTTCCTCCAGGCCTGTGACATCCAGGATATCGCATTGCATTTGTTCCAGTTCACCCAGTGGGAATTGCTGTAAAGGCGTCCGATTGTAGATCGCCCTAACCTGCTTGCCTGAAGCAAGCAATTGTGTGATTAGTTCCGTACCCAATAAACCGGCGCCGCCTGTTACCAGGATCATGTTGGTTGGTTGTTGATGGTGAATAAGTTGAAAAGCTGATACCGGTTACTGCGACGATAAAAGTATACACGCATAAAGGCCCTTATCCGCATTATAAACAGTATTAACCTTTTATCTGTAATCATAAAATCCCTTACCTGTTTTTTTTCCCAGCTCCCCTTTTTCAACTTTTTCGATCTGAAGTTCAGAAGGCCTGAACCGTTCTTCCCTGTTGAATGCATCATATAACGACCGGGTAACGGCAAGGTTCACGTCCAAACCAATGAGGTCCATGAGCCGGAAAGGGCCCAACCTGTATCCGCTTGCCTCCATGACCTCATCCACCTGTTCAACAGATGCAATCCCTTTCTCCATCAGTCTAAACGCCTCCAGGTAATATTGCCGTGCCACCCGGTTGACAATAAAACCAGGCGCATCCTTACACAGTACCGGTATTTTATTCATCGAAAGACAAAGCTCGTAAATGGTATGTGCGGACTGTTCCGATGTCTGCTCTCCCCTTACAACTTCAACCAATTTCATTACCGGCGCCGGGTTAAAGAAATGCATACCCACCACCCTTTCCGGATGTAACACTTTTTCCTGGATCGCCGATATGGAAAGCGAAGAGGTATTGGTGGCAAAGATCACTTCGGCATGATTGACTTCGGCCAGCTGGTTAAAGAGCGCGATCTTGGCATCCATGTTTTCTATGATGGCTTCTATGAACACATCAGCAATACAATCATTCGTGTCGGTGATGAACCGAATACGACTAAAAACAGATTCTTTTTGTTCTGCTGATAATTTCTGATGATCCAACAGGTATTGAAGATGCTGTTGAATGGAAGTTGCTGCCTTTTCCAACAATTGTACGTTGATATCATACAACAGGGTATAGAAGCCGCTTTGTGCAGCCACCTGGGCGATACCGCTTCCCATAGTGCCTGCGCCTATAACGCAAATGCTATTGATGGATGAAGACATAGGTTTATACGGCGCCGGTAAACTGTTTTAAGAAACGCACATCATTCTCACTGAAGAGGCGTAGGTCCTTAATCTGGTATTTCAGCATGGTTATTCTTTCTATACCCATACCAAATGCAAAACCTGTGTACTTGTTGCTGTCGATCCCGCAGTTGTCAAGTACATGGGGATGTACCATGCCGCATCCCAGGATCTCCACCCAACCCGTCCTTTTACAAACACTGCATCCTTCACCGTTGCAGATAAGGCAACTGATATCCATCTCAGCACTGGGTTCTGTGAAGGGGAAATAGCTGGGGCGGAACCGGATCTTTACGGTGGACCCGAACATCTCCTGAACAAAGAAATATAGGGTCTGCTTCAGATCAGCAAAGGATACATTTTCAGCGATATATAATCCCTCTAACTGGTGAAAAAAACAGTGTGCGCGGGCACTGATGGTCTCATTACGGTAAACCCGACCCGGACAAATGATCCGGATAGGCAGTTTTCCCTTTTCCATCTCACGGACCTGTACACTGGATGTGTGGGTACGCAGGAGCCAGTCCGTACCCCCCTTCACCGGATTCGAGATATAAAATGTATCCTGCATATCCCGGGCCGGGTGATTTTCGGGGAGATTTAGTGCAGTGAAATTGTGCCAGTCATCCTCAATCTCAGGACCTTCAGCCACAGCAAAGCCCAGGCGCTGGAAAATGGATACAACCTTGTTCCTGACCAGGCTGATGGGATGCCTCGTACCCAGCGGTACGGAATCTCCCGGAAGTGTTAGATCGGCCTCGCTCCCGTTGTCCTGCTGCCTTTTCTGGGAAAGCTGTTTTAGTTCATCATATTTCGATTCGGCAAAGACCTTGAATTCGTTGAGTAACTGGCCCGCCGCTTTCTTGTTTTCAGGGGCCACGTTCTTCATCTCGCCCATGATCTCCTTCACCAGTCCCTTTGAACCCAGGTACATAATGCGGAACGCCTCAGCATCCCCATCCGGGTATGCGGTGATCTCCTTTTTAAGTCCGTCTATACGGGCCAGCAACTGTTCCATGCTACAAATATAAGGAAGTTCAAGACCGCGGATCAACCTCGGATTATCAAAAACTTAACATTTCCTTTTATTGATTTATTCTGTAATTTTAATGCCTAAAATATATACATATGGCTTTATTCAAATCGGGTAATCCCGCTTTATCAGAAAAAAGATTCAAAGATACTGTTCTGGACCAGGTAACCACGCATGAGAACGCCATGACGGTAAGGGGTACACTTAACAAATTCGGCTTTCTCTTCCTGATGGTCATGGGAACTGCATTCTATTCCTGGAAGGAATTTGCTGGGGGTGGTAACATACAGCCCCTGATCTGGATCGGGGCACTGGGTGGCTTTGTAGTAGCGATGGTAATTATATTCAAGAAAGAATGGGCGCCATACCTGGCACCGGCCTACGCCCTGCTGGAAGGATTATTTGTGGGTGCTATCTCCGCCTATTATAATTATGCTTTTGCAGATAAGGCTCCCAATATCATCATTAATGCCGTTGGACTTACTTTCGGTACAGCCATTGCTATGTACCTGTTATACAGCTTCCGTATCATAAAAGCTACGGAAAAATTCAAGTCTGTTATTATTACTGCCACGGCCGGCATCGCCATATTCTATGTGATCGCCCTGTTGCTCGGACTGTTCGGCATCAATATCGGTTTTCTGCATGAAGGTTCCCTGATGGGTATCGGCTTCTCACTTTTTGTAGTGGCCATCGCCGCCCTGAACCTGATCCTGGATTTCGACATGATCGAAAAGGGGGCAGAGCTGGGAGCACCAAAATATATGGAATGGTATGGCGCTTTCGGATTGCTGGTCACCATCGTATGGCTGTACCTCGAGATCCTTCGTTTGCTGTCGAAGATTTCAAGCAGAAATTAAAGGCTAAGCATATAAAGGAGAATAAAAGTATAATGCCTTCCCGGGGGAAGGCATTATTTATTGCAGACTGTTCAGCAAAGATTTCACTTTATCGGCTATAAGGTTCCTTACAGTATTGAATTCAGCGGGTTCCATATGCTTCGGGTCGGGGATATCCCAGTCGATGAATTGCTTAGCAGGCATCCAGGGACAGGCATCCCCGCAGCCCATCGTTACCACCACATCAAAAGGAGCATATTGTTTTACCTCTTCCAGGCTTTTAGTTGCATGGGTACTAAGGTCGTACCCCAGTTCCTTCATAACAACAACGGCAATGGGGTTAATGATACCACCGGGCCTGCTGCCCGCGCTAAAGGCGTCAACCAGGTCTCCTCCAGATATCCTCGCAAAAGCATGACTCATCTGGGAACGATTGGAATTTTCGATACACACAAATAGTACTTTCCGTTTATCCATTTGATTGCTTTTTTAATAATTTAAATACCCCGATTGATAGTATTGCACCTATAAAAGGTGCAGTTATATATATCCATACATACGCAACATGTCCACTCATGATCGCGGGGGCAAGAGAACGAATCGGGTTCATGGATGCACCACTTACAGGCCCGGCGAACATGGCTTCCAGTAGTACCACAATTCCAATTGCCAGTCCTGCGAACATTCCCTGTTCCTTACTCCCCGTTGCCACCTGCAGGATCACCAGCATCAAGAAGAAGGTAAGTATGATCTCCATCACAAATTACTGCATAGCTGTTCCTGCAGGAAGGGTTGAACCCAGAAAATCTGAAGCGGGAAAAAGAAATTTTAAAATAAGGCTAGCCGCAAAAGCACCGGTACCCTGGCTTATAATATAAGGAGTTACCTGTTTCCAGGCAAAATTTCTGTTTATGGCAAATGCAAGGGCCACAGCCGGATTAAAATGAGCACCGGAAACATCACCCAGGGCATAGATCATAGCCAGTACGATCAAACCAAATGTTATGGCAATACCTGTATGTATAACCGATCCATGCATCACTTCATGTACGGTGACCGCCCCGGTACCACAAAAAATAAAAGAAAAAGTGCCTATACATTCTGCCAGGTATTTTTTCATAACCCAAAATGAGAATAAAGTGAAAGTTCTTTTAACAGCATCCGCTTCCCGGCTTGCAACATATCTTTTCATCTGTTGCAGGTTTTTCTGCATATACTTTGATACTGGTGATCCGGGTCCTGCCATTCTTATATACCCAAATCGCAGCAGGTTTCCACATTCCTTTCCATACCCTGTTCCGCAATGGCAGCCTATTTTTCTTTTACAATATCCCTGATGTGCAGATCTTTGTTCTTGATTTTGCTATGTTAATGATCACATAATTATATTAACAGCAGGCTTTTTGATTCTGAACCTTAAGTTTATTGAACAATACACTGAATTCCCCGTTGAACTTTTCGAAGGCCTTCCAGTTGATGCAGTAACAGCTGCGCGGACCATCCACTGTGCCGTTGATGAGCCCGGCATTCTTTAGTTCCTTCAGGTGCTGGCTCACGGTGCTTTGTGCCAGCGGTAATATCTCCACGATCTCCCCGCATATACATTCATTGCGCCGGGCCAGCACTTTCAGTATGGATATACGGGCAGGATGCGCCAGGGCTTTCGCAAATCCTGCAAGGTCTTGCTCTTTTTGAGTGAATGACCCTTTTTTATGATAGACCATTAATTAATATTATATCGTAAATATACGATAAATTGGATAACAACCTGATTTTTCAGTGATTTTCCATACAACATACCCCATCGCCGTATTGACAGGCCCCAACAGGT
>JANYAL010000337.1 GCA_025361325.1 Bacteroidota bacterium | reverse complement strand
CTGCTTCAGCAGGTCGAGATGATGCGATATGCTGGGCTTGCTGATCTCAAAACGGTCGGCTATTTCTCCTGCCGTCAGATCCTTCTTTTTCAGCAGCTCCAGGATGTCGCGGCGGGTAGGGTCATTCAACGCTTTGAAGAGGGCATTCATGTTTAGATGATTGTATATTTAGACAAATATCTAAATAATAAGTGAAAATATAAAATAATTATCAATGAATGGTTAGTTGTTGGTGAGGAAGGGATAGGCTTACAGGATATTGGGATGAGGCACATACCGAAATTGGAATATACAATTTTGAGCATAATGCAATATCTTACCGGTAAATAATAAAGTATGAAACAGACAGTTATATTTGTTTTCGTTCTTTTAACAGTGTATGCGGGATTTTCTCAAACCTATAATGCTGACAGCTCTATAAACGCACTTAAAAGACAAAAGGACAGCACCCTGCAGGCTTTAAGAGTACTGCGCGACAGTTCCTGGAAGGCATCGATGCATGCTGACAGCGTAAAGGTTAATAAGGAATACAGTGAAAGGGAAAAGATGGAGAAGTTTAAAGCAGTTGCTATTTACCCCGCCATTAAAAATGGAGGAGAATTTTCCGGTGTGATCCCGGTAAAAGATCCTACCGAAATCCCCGACCCCAATATATCATATAAACTGCTTTTTGAACTCACCGCTAATAACCCCGACTCCACGATTAAGGAGATCAATGATGCCCTGGCCGAAGTAGCCCGGAAGATCAACCTGCATGTGGCTTCTGGGATACCACTAAAAAGGATAATACCTGTTGTGGTGGTCCATGCGGGAGCCCTGTATGCGTTCACCACCGATGCCTGTTATAAGGAAAAATATAAAGTAGACAACCCCAACCTGAAACTGGTCAATGAACTTGCTGCAATGGGCACCAGGTTCATTGCATGCGGACAAGCCATGGCTTTCCTGGATATAAAAAAGGAATTCCTCCTCCCTGTCATGAAGGTATCGCTCACGGCACAAACGGCCTTATCTCATTACCAGCTAATAGGATTTGTGAAGTATTGAGGTTGTTAAACCTATTTGGATTTTGGAACTTGGATACTAGAAACCGGTTCAGGTTCAAAATCTGAAGTGCCTGGCAGTGAATCGAATGCCAGCAGTTTAAAAAGTATCAGCTTCCAGGATTAAACACTACCTGGCCGGCATGGGTACTACAGGCAAGCTTTCATTACCCGTTTCATTCACTGCCTGCACGGCAAAGAAGTAATTGTCCTTGGAATAGGGTAGCCGTATTTCTGTTTTAGGCGTGAATATCTTTCTCTGCCAGAAGGCACTGGTTGTCTCCCGTAATAACACATAATACCCTTTGATCTCTCCGAACCTGGGTTTCTGCCAGTACAGGTAAGTTGAATTGGAAAGTTTTTTTATTTCCAACTTCACGGAATCCGGCATAGCTGGTGCTTTGGCCAGGTTCACCAGGTTACAGAGGCTCAAACCAGTATTCTTCCTCAGGTATTCAAAATCAATATGCTCCGTTAGATCACCATAGTTTATTCCGTTCTCACTTCTGAGATTCTGATGCTGGCGGGTAAAGTTCTCGTTCATTTCGGTTATACGCACTGCCGCATATCCCCGCTGTACATAAGGGGTATGGTCTCCACCACGCAGAAAACGGTCGTTGCGATACACCAGCACGACCTGCAGATTATCAATATAACGCTCCCCGGTTTCCTTAACATAGCGCGCTAACTGACGTGCTTTTCCATCATTTTCCAACCCCAGATTTCGTATGCTTACAATATTTTTCTCTGTTTCATAAGCGGGCAGGCCTTCACTGAATACCCGCACTTTTGTATTGTCAATGATATTGGTCTCATTGCTGTTATTGCTTCCCATGATGTCATTATTAAGCACGGCTTCAATATCCCGGTTCTCTTTTTTCAGCTTTTCACTCATGTAGTTCGCTCCAAGCAGACCCTGCTCCTCCCCGCTTACCGCCACAAAGATCACCGTGCCGGGAAAGGAGTATCTGCACATGATCCTGCAGCATTCCAGCACGGCAGCAGTGCCGCTACCATCATCGTTTGCGCCTGGGGCATCGCCTATGCTATCTGTGGGGCTTGAGCGCATATTGTCCAGGTGGCCGCTGATGAGGAAGACGCGCGGGTCGGAAGGGTCGCTTCCTTGTAATGTGGCCACCACGTTTCCAAGTATCACCGCACGGTCGATACGGTATTTATCTGGGAGAATGGTAGTAGTGTCAATATAGGCATGAAGCCTGCCGCCGGACCGAGAAGCCATTTCATGGAAGCGTGCGAGTACCCAGTTACGGGCAGCACCTATACCACGCTTTGGATCCCTTTGGGTACTCAGGGTATTGCGCGTCCCAAAAGCGACAAGGGTTTGTATATAGGACTTTAATGAATCAGCAGAGACCTCTTTCACCATTTGCTCTATCTCAGGGTCGCGCTGGATGGTGGTCTGTGCCTGGATGTGCTGGGCCATGAAAAACAGTATGCTTAGTAGGATCAGTTTCATATAAAGTTGATTGAAATTAAATATACAAATTAAAGGACAAAATGGTTCACAGATACGCTGTCACTATTACATTTGGTTACTGGTAAAGCAAAAGGAATGATGTCAGGGCCATACAGGCAGTTTAAAATAATACGGATATATTTGCAACTGACTTTCCTGACCGGGTTCCCAGGATGATGCGTAATTCAATAAATGCAAGCTTATGTCAATGTATATTGATCTGTTAAAGAAAGTTCTCCTCGACCTGCACCGGGTGAACCAGAATGAATATGTACCTATTCGCAGAAAAAAGCAAAACTTGAAAAGGAATTTCCTGTTGCTGTTCAATGGTGTGCTGCCCAAAAATAAATACCAGATCTGCGATGTTAAACCATACGATCCGGAGGCAAGGATTAACGGAATCGACTGGCCCACCTATGCCGATTCTATGATCGGACTTAAACGAATGAACAATATTGAATACTGTGTCAGTAAAGTTATTGAGGAGCATGTTCCTGGCGATCTTATTGAGACAGGCGTATGGAGGGGCGGCTCTGTGATCTTTATGGCAGCCCTGCTCAGGGATAAACAAGTCAGCGATAGGAATGTATGGGTCGCCGATTCCTTTGAAGGACTCCCCAAACCCAATACAGTGAAGTATGCGGCAGATAAGAACGATATCCATTATATGCATCCTGAACTGGCGATATCCATGGAAACTGTGAAAGATAATTTCAGGAAATATGACCTCCTGGGAGATAATATCAAATTCCTGAAAGGATGGTTCAAAGACACCCTGCCATACGCACCTATTGAAAAACTGGCGGTTTTGAGGCTGGATGGAGATATGTATGAATCCACTATGGATGGCCTGGTGAACCTTTATTCCAAATTATCCAAAGGAGGCTATATCATTATCGACGACTGGGGCGTTGTACCGGGCTGTAAACAGGCAGTGCTGGATTACCGTCAGCAACATCATATCACCGCCGAAATAATCGCCATTGATGCCAGTGGTGTTTTCTGGAAAAAGACCTGAGCCTTGTATTGCCGTCATCCACTGTTTGCTTTCCAGATAAAATAAAAATTCAGTAAAAGGTATACCCCCAACAAAACCTGGGCAGTGATCATATCAAACCGGATGGCTTCTTTCATCTTCCCTTTTTTTACCAGGCTGAAAGAATATGCCGTAGTGGTTATTACCGACAGGATAAACATCAATGTGATCTCATGCAGTGAATCAACCAGGGTGAACGAACTGGATTCAGGAAGGGAATTCTCAATGATGTATTTGTTGCCGATCACAGCAAAGAGGGAACCCACACTTAATCCGAAACGGGAGTCAATGCCATCGGCATGAATGTAAAAACATACATAGGCAATGAGGAAGGCAAAATACATACCCAGGAACATTTTCCAGAAAAGTCCCATGGCATCCCTTTTGATCACAACCCTTACTTTATAGGCACTGTATTCGGAGTGCGGCTTCGCAAAGTTGTCATCACCAAAAGCGGTCTCATAAGCTCTTTTACCGATGGTCACATTGAAACTGTCAATATCCCACCCCCGTAAGGTGTAGAGGGGGTCGAATTGCTTTCCCAACGTATCTTTCACAAAGATCATCTGCCTGGAATCAAACTGTGAATTCTCGATGGAAAGCCGTAGAACCTGTTTATCGAAAGGAAAATTATTAATCTTCCAGGAATCATTCATCAGGCATTGCAGCTTCATCAGCAGGTACATGCGGTTATTTGAGGAATCGACAGTGAAGAAGGAACGGGTAACAGTCTTGGCCTGGGGCACTT
>JANYAL010000286.1 GCA_025361325.1 Bacteroidota bacterium | reverse complement strand
AAAACATTTCAGTTTGTTCTTCAATACTGCGTATTCGGCATAAAAGTTACAAAGCATATACGCTTTAAGGTTAATCTGCAACGGGTTGAAATAGGCATCATAACTGATGTCTGTTCGTTTACCAACTGCACTCAGGTCTATCCTGGTATAAAACGTTGGAGTGAGTTGAATACCCAGGCTCATCCCAAAACTACTTTTAGGCTGCCTGATCAGGTTGAAATAGACTGTATCCTTCCCGTTTATTCGTGTCGTTACTTTCCCATCCAGTCCGGTATAGAACAGCTTCAGGAAAGTAGAAGGGTCCAGGTGCAGGGATGCCTCCGCCTCAATTCCATGGTCGGCCTGTTTGTCCTGGTTGATATAGAAAGAACGGTATGTACCCGGGTCGGTATAGAAAACAATTATATCCTTTACAACCCGGTTAAAATAGGTTACTCGGCCGCTGAAGGAATTGTCCGCAGAAAAATACTGAATTCCCCCTTCTACCGTCATGGCGGTCTCGGGTCTTAGTTTCGGATTACCATAATCGGAATACAACTGGTACAGTGATGGGGTTTTAAAACCGGTTGAGAAATTGACAAAGCTTTTCCATTTTTTCCGGAACAGGAAAGAGGGATTGAAATTATACACCGCATTGTTGCCATACACGGAATGATGATTAATGCGCCCGCCGAGTTCGGTATGAAAGCCTGCTTTGGTATCCAGCACCATGGCTCCATAAAGACCCAATTGGCTATGGTGCAGGCTATCGCGCCCCAGTTTACTGTCATACGGCCCGTACACGCTGATGGAATGATATTCCTGGTCGCTGAACGAACTCCTGAAGTCTGAACCGCCGGTTAGTGTTAGAAATTGCCCGAGGGGGAAAACACCGTAAAGATCTGCGAAATGTTCCTTTCCGGAATAGACCGACCTGCTATAATTATCAGTAAGAACCCGAACCTTTGCCGAGTCGTCGAGGTATTCTCTTCGGATATCATTGTAATTGTACACGAAATGCAGGATGGTCTTCCCCGCATGAAATTCACTCCTGAAACCGGCTTGGATATTGGTGGTGGAAGCGGAATAGTCCAGGTCATCTGTAAAGGCACCCTGGTCAAGACTGGCATGATGTTTTGTATAATGCAGGTATGGCTGCATGTACAGGACAGCCGATGGGTTGAACCCCAGTTCGGCATAAACGCTGTTCTGGGTATAGCCGTTCCTGCCGGTCATGTGCGGCCGGGTAATGGTATCGGCAGCCTCATTAATGCCATCGGTGCTGTAGGTAGAAAGATCCAACCGGTAACTGAGTTTCCCTCTGGTGCCACTGAATCCGGTATTTCCATGAAAGGTATTATAACTGCCGTAACTCAACATCACGGAAACACCCAGAGGCCTTTTTTCCGGTTTACGGGTGATGATGTTGATGACTCCGGCAATAGCATCGCTGCCGTATAAGGTTGACTGGCTGCCCTCCAGGATCTCTACGCGTTCAATATTATCGATAGGGATGAGACGAATATCAAAATTGCTGCCTATCCCTGACGGGTCGTACAAGGGCACACCATCCATCATGATAAGGGTATGATCTGCCCTGGCACCCAGCAAGAAAACACTTTTATCCTTGCCAGGGTTGCTGTTAGCGCCGTTGATATAGAGGCCAGCCTGTTCGGTAAGTACCTGTGACAGGTCTTTGCCAACACTTTTCTCCAACTGGTGGCGGGTAATGACTGTGAGTACTTTACCGGTATGTGCGGTCTTGTTGGGGAACTTGTTGGCCGTAATGACCACTTCGTCGAGGATCTTTGTGCTGTCCTGTGCCTGCAACGTGCTGTTGATTAAAACAGCAGCAGCAATAAAAATTCTCTTTTTCATTGAAGAAATATTTTTTTGTGACTGCTTCCAGAAAAACGATAGGGATATAAAGGCCGTTAAGCCGTTACATTTCCTGCCTTTCACCCGAAAGCGTTAAATGATGTTTGATGAACCTGGCAGGTCTTCTGGCTTAAGCATTTTACCTTCCCATTCCGACTAGACCGGAACAGTGGCTTGAAGATTTTATTACTCATCAAACCCCTCCTAAAAGGGTTTGAGAGGCTTTTACAGCTACGGGGATAGCTCCCGATTTTAACGGGATTCCCTTTTCATCCGCCGGGGGCGGAACCAAATTCACTTCAAATGTATGTGATTTAAATCTGCATGACTAAACTATTCATCCACATGGGGAAAATTAAAAAAGCCACCTGTTATAGTGGCTTTCGTATTGAGTTCAGCGAGCTTCTATTTTTCAGGTGTCCTGCACTTTTCCACAATGGTATGGAATATCTCATGTGCCTCTGTGATAGATTCCTTGAGTTTTGCGTCGGGTTTATTCGTTTTGACGTCATTGGCGATCTCTTCGCATTCCCTGACCAGTTTTTTAAGCGTCTTTTTTGTCAGGTCGGTCTTATAATCTGCCGGTATTGTTGATTCCTTCCATTGTTTTGCAGCCATTAGCAGGCTGTCAGCCTTCTGTCGCAATGGCTTGAAGTTACCGTCCTCGGAGGGATGAAAAGTGGCCGATATCAGGGTATGGAAGGCTGACAGTTCGGGCCAGGGTGTTTTGGAGTTTTGCGACTTTCCTCCAAAAGGGATAACAGCTAGTAAGACGAGCAATGAAGGGATCAGTTTTTTCATTTATCTGATTATTATGGGTGTGTAATATAATTCTACTGCAATATACGAATAAGAAAAAAGAGTGTAGTATCGGGACCCCAATTGGTTTTTCTTAATCTTCATTCCCTGACAACCCAAATTATCATTACCTTCAAAGCATGACTGCAAAATCGAATAACCTCAGCCTCTTCGATCTGTCCATGATCGTGGTAAGCCTGGTGATCGGGATGGGGATCTTCCGGAACCCGGCTTCCGTGGCTGCCACATCCGGTAACAGTACCATCTTTTTCCTGGTGTGGACGGTGGGCGGACTGATTGCTTTGTGCGGTGCATTGACTTATGCCGAGATAGGGCTGAGGCTGCCGGCCATGGGGGGCTATTATAAGATATTCGCTGCCTGCTACCATCCTGCAGTAGGTTTTACTGTCAATGCGCTTATCCTGGTCAGCAATGCAGCTTCCCTGGCGGTGGTGGCCTTGATAGGGGCTGATTATGTGAGTGACCTGCTCTATGGAAAACCCAGCGGTGACTTTTTCAATACCACCATTGCCATCTTAGCTGTTGCTATTTTCTTCTGTGTAAACCTGATGGGATTGAAAACGAGCAGCCGCACACAGAATGTGCTGATCATCATAAAAGTAGGCCTGGTACTTTTACTGATCGCAACCCTGTTTAAAGGTGTAATCATTGAACCGCATGGCTATGAGGAAAGTTCACCCATTTTTACATTAAAGAACAACAGCCCTTTTTCCTTGTTCCTGATATCGCTGATACCGGTCTGTTTCAGTTACGGGGGCTATCAGCAGACCATCAATTTCGGCAGTGAAGTGAGATCAACACGTATCCTGCCCAAGGGTATCTTCATTGGCATATTCATTGTGATCTCACTCTACCTGCTCATTAACCTGGCCTATATACAGACCATCGGGTATGATAAAATGAAGAATGCAAGCGCGATCGGTTCCCTGCTCTGCGAGGCATGGTTCGGCAAGAATGGTGGAAAGGTATTTGACGGACTGATGTTCCTGTCCGTACTGGCCTATGTGAACATTCTGCTGATGAGCAACCCGCGGGTGATGTTTGCCATGAGTGTGGACAAGGTTTTTCCGAAGATATTCTCATACCGTAGTCCCAAAACGCATGCCCTGGTGGCTGGTCTTACTACTTTTTCGCTGATCACCATCATCATTACCTTTTATGGAAAAGGCGTGGACAATATCCTGAACTTCACTATGTTCCTCGACAGTGTAGGAATGAGTACCTCGGCAGCCACGATCTTCATCCTGCGCAGAAGAAGACAGAACCAGGAGTTGATCACAGGCAACTGGAACAAGTTCACCCCCATCCTGGCCTCCTTTTTCGTTTTCAGTTATTTTATGGTGGCAGTCGGGGTCATTATCAAGGACCCCTGGGCAGCACTCACGGGTGTGGGATTGCTGTTCATCCTGCTGATGATATATTATTTTGCCTATTATAAAAGGGAGGACTGACCCGAAACCTCTTAACAATTCAATATGGACCTCTCCTACATTATTAATGAATACGCTGAAGAACGGGAAAAATATTTTAATGCCGTTTCACCGCCCATTATTCAGAGCAGCAATTTTGTATTCAATACTGTGGAGGATATGCGCCAGGCTTTCGCTGATGAATACTCCACCTATCTGTACAGCAGGGGCAGGAATCCAACGGTTGATATTCTTCGCAAAAAGCTGGCAGCATTGGATGGTGCGGAGGACTGCCTGGTCTTTAACAGTGGAGCTGCGGCTATTTTTGCAGCCGTACTGGCCAATGTGAAAGCGGGAGACCATATTGTATCTGTCGACAAACCTTATACCTGGGCGCAGAAGATGTTCAACGATATTTTGCCCAGGTTTGGGGTGACCACTACCTATATCGACGGGAGAGAAATAGAGCATTTCGAAAGAGCCATTCTGCCCAACACAACGGTCATATACCTGGAGAGCCCAAACAGTTGGGATTATGCCCTGCAGGACCTGAAGGCGGTTGCGGAACTGGCCAGGGCCGAGCATATCGTTACCATTATCGACAACAGCTATTGCACACCACTCTACCAAAGACCCATTGAATATGGTATCGACCTTACCATGCAGACCGCCACCAAATACATCAGCGGGCACAGCGACACGCTGGGAGGAGTCCTATGCGGAAGTAAAACGATGATAGAACGCATCTTCAACAGCGAATACATGAATATCGGCAGCGGTATACAGCCTTTCAATGCCTGGCTCCTGATCCGCGGTTTACGCACCCTGCCGGCAAGGCTTGACAGGATTACAGCGTCGACAAAGAAAGTTACAGAATACCTGAAAAACCAACCCAAAGTGGAGGAACTGCTCTTCCCATTTGACGAGAGCTTCCCTCAGTATAACCTGGCGAAACAGCAAATGAGCGGGGCCTGCGGCCTATTAACATTCATCATTAAAACGACCACCATCAATGAGATTGAGCATTTCTGCGAAAGCCTGCAGCATTTTTTTATGGCTGTTAGTTGGGGTGGGCACGAAAGCCTCATCATACCCAAATGTTCAGGAATCAAGCCGGCTGATTTCGATGCTGGTAACAAAGAACACAGGATGCTGCGTTTATATGTAGGCCTGGAGGACCCGGATTACCTGATCAGGGATCTGGATCAGGCATTCGGGAATATGCAGTAGAATTTTACCGTTTGTCATTTTGTTTATTCCACAATCCATACGGATGATTTAATTTTGCATTATGCGCAATAGTCTCATTCTAATTATTGCTACCCTGTCCCTTTCAATTTCAGCCAACGCTCAGCAAAAATGGACCCTTCCCGAATGTGTCGATTATGCTATGACTAATAACATCACGGTCAGGCAGACCGACCTTCAGACCCGCTTGTCGGAATTGAATTATAAGCAAAGTAAAATGGGGGAATACCCTACCCTGGGTTTCAGTGGCGGACCCGGTTATAATAGCGGCAGAAACCAGGATCCTACCAGTTTCAGCCTAATCACACAGAGTTATGTTTCTGCAAATATGCAACTGCAAAGCAGCGCCCAGATCTTTAACTGGTTTAGCAAAAAAAACCTCATCGCCGCCAACCAGTGGGAAGTGGAGGCATCAAAGGCCGGTACCGATAAACTTAAGAATGATATTGCTTTAACTGTTGCCAATATTTACCTGCAGATATTGCTGGCAAAGGAACAGCAAAAAATTGCCGCCGTGCAGTTGCAGCAATCACAGGCACAGTTAAGCAATACCCGAAAATTAGTAGATGCCGGCGCTCTCCCTGAACTGAATGCCTCGGAGCTTGAAGCACAGGTAGCAAGGGACAGTTCTAATGTGATCAGTGCAAAGGGAACGGTTGATCAAACGGTTTTATCGTTAAAGGCATACATGTCGATGGATGCGGCCACTCCTTTTGAAATTGATGAACCTCCTGTTGAAAAGATACCGGTTGAGAAGATCATCGACCTGCTGCCAGAATCGGTATATAATTTGGCGCTTGCCAACCAGCCACTCCAACGTTATGATGAATTCAAACTCAGGGCTGCACAAAAGAGCACCGCTGCTGCCAAAGCAGGGATGTATCCTACCATTTCCATGTACGGCAATCTGGCCAGTGGATATAACAGCAGGGCCCAGGATATAACTGGTAGCACACCCATTATAGCACCTATTGGTAGTGTAGCTGTGGGGGGCACTACTTATAACGTATTCCCGCTTCAGCCTTATAATAGTTACACATACACCAAGACAATTTTTTTTCACCAGCTGGATCAGAATTTCCGCCAGTCGGTAGGCCTCAGCCTGAGTGTTCCCATTTTCAATGGCAGCATCCTGCGGACCGCTTATGACAGGAACAGAATCAACATGCAGAACCTAGAGTTGCAGAAAGAGCTGGACAACCAGAAGCTTAAAAATGACATATACCAGGCCTATAATGCGGCACTGGTGGCACTGGAAAAATTCAATGCGGGCAAAAAGACTCTTGAGTCGGCAGGAAAAAGCTATTCATTTGCCCAAAAACGTTATGATGTGGGAATGCTTTCCACGATTGACCTGATTACCAATGAGAATAACCTGTTCAGCGCAAAGCTGCAGAACGCACTTAACCAGTTTGACTATGTATTCAAGATGAAAGTGCTGGAGTTCTACAAAGGGCAAGGGCTGAAATTATAAACCAAGAACTACAAACAAATAATTATATGAGCAAATCACTGAAATGGATCCTGATCTCG
Organism: Bacteroidota bacterium; assembly: GCA_025361325.1. Classification (GTDB taxonomy): domain Bacteria; phylum Bacteroidota; class Bacteroidia; order Chitinophagales; family Chitinophagaceae; genus Ferruginibacter. The sequence continues at coordinate 1,334 of JANYAL010000286.1, read as the reverse complement.
CTGGTGATATTATTGGTAGTACTGGTCGTACTTTCCAAAACAGGCGTATTCGGAAAAGGTGCAGGCATCAAAGTGACTGCAGAGAAGGCACAGATGCGTACCATCACGGAAATAGTGAATGCCAGCGGTAAGATTTACCCAGAAGTGGAAGTGAAGGTGAGTCCTGATATCAGCGGGGAGATCACAGAATTGACCGTACAGGAAGGTGACACTGTTAAAAAGGGACAGGTGCTGGCACGTATCTATGCTGATATTTACAGCATACAGCGTAACCAGGCAGCCAGCGGAGTAGAGCAGACGAAGGCACAAGTGGATAATTCACGTGCAGCATTAGAAGCATTAAATGCACAGATGGATCAGGCCCAGCGCACCTTTGACATGCAGAAAAAACTTTTTGATGAAAAAGTGATTAGCCAGAACGAATTCAATGTGGCTGAAGCTAATCTCAGGAGCAGTAAAGCAAATTACAATGCGGCTGTGCAAGGTATCAGAAGCGGTCAGGCCTCGGTACAGTCGGCCATGGCAAATCTCGAGAAGGCCAACAAGGACCTCAGCAGGACGGCAGTAGTAGCACCTATGGATGGGGTAGTGAGTTTATTGAATGTGAAAAAAGGGGAAAGGGTCGTGGGGAGTAATCTGATGAGCGGTACCGAACTCATGCGCGTGGCGGATATGGCTAAAATGGAAGTAAGGGTTGATGTTGGCGAGAATGACGTTCCCAAGGTCAAATTGGGCGACAGTGCCAATGTAGAAGTGGATGCGTATAACAACAGGAAGTTTAAAGGTATAGTTACACAGATAGCCAGCAGCAATAATGGTGCTTCAACACAAAATGCGCTGGCCAATACGTCAACAGACGTTACACAATATAAAGTGTACATCCGTTTGTTACCCGAAAGTTATTCTGATCTCCTCGGCAAGGGTAGTTTCCCTTTCAGGCCAGGCATGAGTGCCAGTGCTGACATCCAGACAAAGACGCATGAGAACGTATTGAGTGTTCCCATCAATGCTGTGACAACCCGAGACAGGAATGACAGCATTAAAGTTGATAAAAAGAAAGTGGAGGAGGAAAACACCAAAACAAAATCAGCCACTGCATTGGTTGATGAGCTTGAGGTGGTGGTCTTTATAAAGGACGCGGATAACAAAGTAAGTAAAGTGGTCGTAAAAACTGATATTCAGGACCTGAGTTATATTGAGATAAAACAGGGTTTAAAAGAAGGTGATGAAGTGATAACGGGGCCTTACGATGTGGTGAGTAAAACAATTAAAAACGGCAACGTCGTTACGGTAGTGGACAAGAAACAATTGTTTGAACAAAAATAGAGACGCCT
>JANYAL010000280.1 GCA_025361325.1 Bacteroidota bacterium | reverse complement strand
TATACTGGTTCACTATTTTTGTGATGTCCTTTATGTACCTCCGCAGCGGCAGATGGAAGCCGGGGAAATAAGCATCGGACCAGTGAAACTCGGGGAATATCAATACCCATTTAAAAGTTCAACCTTCAATCACAATAAATTAATGGCTTAGAAATTAATTTTTTACTTAAGGGATTACATTAATTTCATTAATTTACGTTTATCTATAACTTCCCCATCAAATGGATGAAAACAACGAGATTCCTTTGGAATTACCTGAGGATGAAGCATTACACAAGAAGCCACTTCTGATGTGGCTGGCCAAGTCTGTTTTTGTTGACAGCTTTAATGAATTCATAAAAAGTATCTGGCAGTTCATCGCGCATCATATTAAACTGCTGGTCGATTCATTCCGCTTTGTATGGAGGCCATTCTATACCGGCAAACGGGTTGAAGCCAGACAATTGATGAACAGGAGTAAGGCAGTTTTCGGTTTCCTGCTGACCGTTTTGGGAATTCTATTGTTCCTGGTCAAGGTGGATGCTCTTGTTGAACCCGACCAGAACATTACCAAAAATATTGGGAATGAAAAGGTGGCGCTTATTCTCAACCTGGTCTTTTTTTTAATACTTTCCGTGGGCTACTATCTGCTGCAGGCATTGCTGGTATTGTTTGGGCGGCTGTACAGGTTAATAGTTTCTCCGGCACCTAATATTGCTGCCAATGACATGCTCTTCATCCACATGGGCAACCAGGTCTTTATTCTGGGTGCGCTGATAGGCTTCATAACCCGTTTCTTCTATAACAAGGAGACTATTGATGCAGATGATGGGTTCCTCTTTATTTTATTTTCCTCATATATTTTCTTTGCCATCATTTATTTAGCTATATTCTTGAGGATATTCTGGAAGGAAAAACAGGTTAACATTTTGAAACGAACAACGTATATAGCAGCTGTTGTAATCGTACATGGTTTTCTTGCCGCAGTTATAAACGCGTTCCTGATCGTTTTCTATATAGGAACGTAATTAACCTGCTTTCGTTGGCTAGCACTATTTCGCCAGCCATACATTATTCCCGAAATTCATGTCGGGGAAGATCTTATCAGGATCAATTTGAACTTTCTTTATCTCTTCTGTGGTAGGCAATTTGAATTTGAAGGTTGTGGCATTATTCCAGATCTCAACCGGTAATTTCAGGCTTCCTGTTTTACCGCTTTTTGTTTCATATGCGATGAGAACAGGCATGACCATCTGGTCCAGGTTGGCAATGGTGACAATGGCGCCGTTTACGGGATTCTCTTTTTCGTAATTCACGGAAAGTACCGCTTGGTCCAGTTTGTCATTATCAATGAACCAGCCCTTCCAGAACCAGCCAAGGTCCTCTCCTGCCACATTTTCTATTGTTCGGAAAAAATCCCAGGGCGAAGGGTGTTTGAATGCCCAGTTGTGGATATAGGTCTGGAAGGCATAATCAAATCGTTCGGAGTCAAGGATCTGGTCACGCAATAATGTAAGGCCATAGCCTGGTTTTAGATAAAGCGCCGTACCGATGTTTGCCTCTTTCAGGGCATCGGGTATTGTCAGGATGGGTTCACTACCCTTGCCAAACACAAAGGGTGCCATGAATTCCATACTGTAAGGTTGCTCGTTATATTCCCCGCCATTAAAATCCTTATGGGAAATGGAATTGATGAAGGTATTAAATCCCTCATCCATCCATCCGTATTTGCGTTCATTGCTACCTACGATCATTGGAAACCAGGTGTGACCAAATTCGTGGTCCGTTACACCGAATAATCCGCTTGTTTCCGACTTCCACCCGCAAAAAACGATCCCCGGATATTCCATCCCCGCAACATTACTGGCTACATTGGAAGCTACCGGGTATGGATAGGTATACCATCTTTTGCTGTAATTCTCGATGCTACCTTTTGTATATTCTGTTGCACGGCCCCAAGCACTTTTTCCACCGCTTTCCGTGGGGTAAACACTCATGGCCAGTGCTGTTTTACTATCTGGCAAATTGATCTTGGCGGCATCCCAGATGAATGCTTTGGATGAGGCCCATGATACATCCCTGGCATTGCTGATCTTGTAATGCCAGGTAAGCATTGTTCCTTTTGGCCTGGAGGTGGGATCAATAACCTCCCCTTCCGTACGTATCATCACGGTCTTATCGCTTTTCCTGGCCTCTGCCAGCCGCCTGATCTGCTTTTCGGTCAACACTTCTGCTTCATTCTGGAGTTCACCACTGCAGACTACGATATGACTTGCAGGCACAGTGAGTTGAACATCAAAATCACCGTATTCCAGATAGAATTCCCCAGGTCCCAGATATGGCAAAGTGTTCCAGCCCTGAATATCATCGAAGACGCACATGCGCGGAAACCATTGTGCCACAGTAAAGATATTTCCATTCCGGGTATGGAGAATGCCACAACGATCGGCACCATATTCAGGTAATACAAAGCTGTAATCGATCTTAATAATGACCACATCCCCACCCGGGTTAAGCGTCTTTGGCAGACGGATCTGCATTCGGGTATCATTCATCAGGTAATTGGCTTGCGCATCAACACCTTGTATACGCACACTGGTTATCTTATAGCCACCGTTAAAACTGCTCTTCGAATCTCCATAACGACTGCGGCTGTCTACCGGCATACGGGCCTGGCCCCTGCTATCCTTGTTAAAGAGATTCTGGTCTAGTTGCAGCCAAAGGTAAGGTAACGCATAAGGACTGTTATTCCTGTAGGAGATGGTAACACTGCCGCTTATCTCATTGGTCTCCTCATTCAGGGAAGTCTTGATGGTATAATCTGCTTTGTTTTGCCAGTATCCCGGACCAGGCTCTCCTGTTGGTGTTCCGCTTGCGGGGTAAAATAAGGGGGTGAAAAGTGCATGTGGGTCGTATTTGCCTGCAGTTTTTGAATCATCTTGGGCAACTGCGCTTCCAAGAAATACATAAACTATTAAGAAAGAAAAAACTCTTTTTATCATTTGAAGGAATTTTAGCCGGTCGAAGATAAATAAATCTATTAGAATTAAGCCATGATTAAATAGTCGGATTGTTTATTGCCAGACCTTTAACAGTTTTTTACCTGCTTCCTTGATTTCAGGATCATCTTCTGTTTGATTTGGGAGGGTAAGCATAACCTTTAGAGCTTCTATGGCTATAGGGGTTTCGTCATTTTTACGGTAGGCTTTTGCCAGTTCAATATAATTAAGTATAAAACCCGGCTGTATGGATCTTGCTCTTTCGAAACAAACAATAGATATATTCATGGAGGATTCAGGAAGTCCCCCAAAGAATAATTTCAAGGTGGCCCGTTCAAAAAAGTTGAGGCTGCTTACTTCATAATGCCAGCGCCCCAATACATGCCAGGCCTTGAAATTATTCGGATTAGACAGCAGTGATATGTCCACATACTTTTTAATCTCCCTTACATTTTTGATCTTTTCCCGGCTACTCATGTTCATGGTAGACCTGCCCAAGGCCATGGCCATGTCGCAGTTTGCATCGGAATTAAGGGAGTCAATCTTTAAAGCTGTGGATGCATAGATCCTGGCGGCCTCATAATAACTCTCGCGCAATTTTTCATTATCCTTCCTTTTGCCGATTCGAATACACAATTCACTGCACTTGGTGAGGGCATAGATGTTAACCGGATTGGTGCTGAGTACTTCCTTGAATTTTGTAAAGGCTGCCATCTCATCAGGAATGGATTCAAGGTGATCTGCAAGTCTGATCTGAACATTGATATCTTGTGCCGGAAGATACAGCCAGGACAAGCTGAAATAAAAAAGAAGGATCATGAGTCGCATACTAGAATTCATTAATGCACGTAACGCCTACATTACCTTCAAGGCCTGTTATTGAGGGATTCTTTTTAGTGATCTGTACAGTAATCTTCCTGATCCGGTCATCTTTTAGGTGAATCGCCTGAACCATTTCCTGTGCCAGTGTTTCAAGGAGTTTAGCAGGTCTTTCCATTCTCACACGGATTATCTCATAAATAATGGCATAATTCACGGTCTGTTCTAGATACATGATCTTATCATTTGCCTCTATGTATAATTCCACATTCACTTCAAAGTGGCTTCCCACTGATCTTTCCTGTTCATGAATACCATGAAAAGCATGGAATTGGAGATTATTGAGGTGTATGAAGATCATTATTATTCAAGTAAGGATTCATAATTTTATCAACATGCTACCCATATAGATCAATCAGGAGCATGGAACCAAAGGAACTATTAATTTCTAATCTAGTATTTTAATGTAACCCTTTCGCACTCAGGTATCGTTCTGCATCCAGTGCTGCTATACATCCGGAACCGGCTGCAGTTACCGCCTGCCGGTATACCTTATCCTGCACATCCCCGGATGCGAACACCCCTTCTATATTGGTTCTTGAAGTACCCGGTACAGTCCTGATATATCCAGCTTCATCCATATCCAGCCATTCTTTGAATATTTCCGAATTGGGCTGGTGTCCGATCGCAACAAAAAAAGCACTGACTGGAATTACCTTTTTTTCACCGGTGAGTTTATTAGATATGCGTACGGCTTCTACTTTCTTCTCACCCAGAATCTCATCCGTTTCACTGTTCCAGTACATGGTAATATTGGGTGTATTTACCACTCTTTCCTGCATTACTTTACTCGCCCTCATCTCAGATCGCCTTACAATCATGTGTACTTTCGAACATATCTTCGAAAGATACAGGGCCTCTTCTAACGCTGTATCACCGGCGCCTACAATGGCCACTTCCTTTCCTTTAAAGAAGAACCCGTCACAAACGGCACAGGCACTGACTCCATATCCATTTAACCGTTGTTCACTTTCCAATCCAAGCCATTTTGCACTTGCCCCTGTTGAGATAATCACAGCATCAGCACCGATCCATTTTTCCGCATCGATCTCTATTCGTAATGGACGTACGGAAAAATCCACCTTAGTGGCCAAACCATAACGTATATCAGCACCCATACGTCTGGCCTGGTTCTCAAAATGAATCATCATATCGGGTCCTTGGATGCCATCAGGGTAACCCGGGTAATTCTCGACTTCTGTTGTTATCGTCAACTGCCCCCCCGGCTGTAATCCCTGGATTAATACCGGGTTAAGACCAGCACGGCTTGCATAAATGGCTGCCGTATATCCGGCCGGACCCGAACCTATGATCCGGCAGTGTACTTTTTCTATTTCCATATATTAAAATTAAAGGACGATAGGTTATTTTCCGAATTAAGGTAAGCAACTGGTCACCTTGCTATAATTGTTTTGTACCAGGCAGCATAGCCATAAAAGGCCCCCAGTGCTCCGTTACTGATATTGCCGATCACTTTATTGGGTTGTGAAAAAGGATTACCATTTGCCTGCTCGGCAAATTCCCAAGTATTCCAGAAAGTATAGGTGGCCTTATCGATGTTGCAGACTTTCAGGGAAACGGTATCGCCTGTCCTGAAATAATTCTTATCGGCAGAGACTGAATTATTACGGTCAACACCCGGTTCCACCTGAAATTCATAGGTAGTGCCATCAATGACCGCATCGTCATATACCGAATTCAGCCCGGGCAGAAAATTCTCGCTGTTTTTTTTGGTAAAATACCGTATATAGTTTCCAAGTCCGGGGGGGTCAGTTGTGCGTGTCATCAGTATCCTGGCGGAAGTATCCGGATTAAAAGGCGCTTTCCTGAACCACAGGGAATCGGGGTACTTGGTTAGTTTTGGAATGGAGGTGGTGGCAGAATAATTATTCCCGTCCACATTGATATCCAGCTGGTAATGGGTATTGAACGCTCCAGTAAAAAGATTCGCTACATTGGTGGTATCCAGGCCATAATAATATATTGTGATCCCGCCTCCCAGCGGTATAGGATATTCTTTGAACCGGTTACTTTGCACTCCATTGGCCATCACCACTGTGGCACCATGCACAAAAGAAGCGGCCAAAGCCTGCGAGGAAAGCGTACTGAAATAACTCAGGCTTCGTGTAAGTATAACGGTAGGAACCCTTCCGCTCTCAATCTGTGCATCCACAACAAGTACCGCGCTTGACTGGTTCAAGTTAAAACTGATGTTCTTTTCACAGGAGGCCAACAGGATTGTGGTTAGTAAAATTAAAAACACTTGTTTCATGATGAACAAAAATAATTAATAAAGTTCACCTGCATTTTAAATACCTGCTGAATTGGGCAAATATTCACTTTAACCCAACTGGGCCGGCAGGCATAAAAAAACCCCACAACCAGGGTGAGGGGTAATGTTATGTTCAGGATATTTAACCTAAATAAGCCTTAAGTGCGCCGCTGTAGCGCGCCTTTTGTAATCTTTTGATGGCTCTTTCCTTGATTTGGCGGATACGTTCTTTAGTAAGATCATATTTCTGGCCAATTTGTTCAATGGTGACACCATTCTCTCCATCAAGGCCAAAATATGCGTTAACAATCTCTGCTTCACGGGGACTAAGGGATTTAAGCACCCTGCGGATCTCATTCTTAAGTGAATC
>JANYAL010000276.1 GCA_025361325.1 Bacteroidota bacterium | reverse complement strand
AGCTGCTGAACCCTGTATCATCACAGATAAAGGGGTTAACCTTCTCAGAAGAATTGTTAAAACCATCAAAAGGTCTGCAGCAGATCAGGAAGAAAAGGCATCTTTATGATTATTTTACGTCATGAATTGCCAGAAACTAACAGCAATACTGATCACTCTCTTATTTTTTACTGGTAATGTACATGCACAGTGCACCTCACTGGGGCAGAATCCTTCTACAGCCTTTCCAGTTTGCGGTACTACCACTTTCCATCAGGCAACCGTACCAATATGTGGTTCCAGCGATCTGTTTGTACCCGGTTGCAGTGTTCAGGGTGGTGCCAGTTACCAGAATAAGAACCCGTATTGGTATAAATTCACCTGTTTCTCTTCCGGTACACTGGGTTTTCTGATTACGCCCAATGACCTGGGAGATGATTACGACTGGCAGTTATATGATATCACAGGTCATGACCCCAATGATGTGTTCTTCAATAATTCCCTGGTGGTTACTGGTAACTGGTCGGGTACATATGGACTTACAGGCGCCTCCGTTTCAGGGGTCAATTATATCCAGTGCGCTTCCAGTCCAACTGATAACAAGCCAACCTTTGCGGCTATGCCCAATTTGGTCGCCGGGCACAACTATCTCTTGCTGGTCAGCCATTTTACAGATTCACAAAGCGGTTATTCCTTAAGTTTCTCCGGAGGAACGGCAAACATCACTGACCCCAAAGAACCACACCTGCAAAGTGCAAGGGCAGCCTGCGACGGAACACAGGGTACTTTAAAACTGAATAAGCGGATGAAATGCATCAGCCTTAGTGCCGATGGTTCGGAATTCACCATTTCACCACCGCTGGCCAGTGTAGTATCTGCCACAGCCATCGGATGTACGGTAGGTTTTGATATGGATTCCCTGCTGCTTACACTCAACAATCCCCTTCCGCCGGGAAACTATACCATTACCATACAGAATGGTACTGATGGTAATACACTGCTTGATAACTGCGACCGCAGTATTCCCGTGGGCGAACAGATTGTTATGGTGGTCTATCCCATCATTCCTACTCCGATGGATAGTATCAGTCCTGTTCCCTGCAAGCCGGATGAGATTCAACTGGTATTCCGTAAAAATATACGCTGCAGCAGCATTGATGCCGATGGCAGCGACTTTACCGTGACCCTGCTGAACGGGAACACACCCGTTAACGTTACAGGAGCAGCAGGTATATGTGATTTGAATGGCCTTACACCGGCTATCAGGATAAAACTTTCTTCCCCGATCCCCACCCAGGGAACTTACCAGGTTAAACTGGTCACAGGCAGTGATGGTAATACCATTATTGATGAATGCGGTCAGGAAACGCCGGCAGGCGCAGTGTTGAATTTCTATACAAAGGATACGGTCAATGCTGCTTTTACCTATACTGTAAGGTACGGTTGCCTGCGTGATACCATCAACTATTTACACAATGGGACCAATGCTGTTAATACCTGGCAATGGAGCTTTGATAACCTGCGCACCAGTAACCTGCAGAACCCAAGGATCACCTATGCCTCATTCGACCTTAAGCAGGCAAGATTATTTGTTTCCAACGGGGTCTGCAGTGATACCAGCAGCCAGTCCATATTACTGGATAATGCGCTTAAAGCAGGGTTTGAGGCATCCAATGTGGTCTGCCCCGGCGACCAGATCTTGTTCCGTGACAGTAGTACGGGCAATATCATTTCCTGGAACTGGAGCTTCGGTAACGGTAACAGCAGCAGCCTGAAGGTACCCCCTCCACAGACTTTTGTGCCACCACTGGTTACCACCACTGTTCTTGCACAGCTTACCGTACAGAATAACATTGGCTGCACCAGTATGGCCTCACAGAAGATCCTCATTCCCAATATCTGTTATATCGCCGTGCCAAATGCGTTCACGCCTAACGGCGATGGCCTGAATGATTACCTGTATCCCCTGAATGCCTATAAAGCCCTTAACCTGCTGTTCAGGGTATTTAATCGCTTTGGACAACTGATCTTTGAGAGCAGGGATTGGGCCCGTAAATGGGACGGCAATTTCAAGGGTCAGGGTGCCGACCCCGGCACCTATGTATGGACCCTCCAGTATATCAATACCGATACCGGGCAAAAAGTAGAGAAGAAGGGAATTACTATACTCATCCGGTGAGCCGGTAAAAGGGTGAGGAATTATATGGCTATAGTGAAACCCGTTTTATAATTGAAATAGAAGTTTTTTATGGGAACCACCGGCAAGGCATCATAGATGCTCTCAAAACTAAGGTTCACGGATACTTTCTTCGAGATGGGCACATTCCACTGCAGGAAACTGGCTACCCTGGGATATTTCAGGTATTTATCGGGCCTGGTCTGTATGAAATTGGTGAAGGTGAATTCCGAGGTTTTGAAGATCTTGGCGCTGATTTTAACATATTGGTTAATTTTAAACAACCCGGTTCTGATGAAGTCAGGATGAATAGGGGGCAGTTTATCAGGTGAAACACCGTTAAAGTTCCATTTTTCCCATTCATACATCAATCCCAGTCCCAGGTAAATGTCCATCTGTTTTCCCTCCTTGAGCATCATGCGCAGATTGCAACCGGTGAGGTAACGGTTCTTCATTCCCCGGAGGTCATCCCATTGGAATTGGGTAAAATACTCCGGGTTGAACCTGCGGGTATCATTATCCCTGAAACGCAGGTGAACATATCCCGCATTCTGAAGATTACCGCCAGAGGTATTCGTGAAGGTATTGCTGAATTTTGTGACAAGGATATGATGCCCGGGCAGGTACCTGGTGATATCGATCTGCGTATCCCAGTCAAATATGGCTTTCTCTGAATTGTAATCGGTATTGGCCTGGAGCGAAACACTCCATTTTTTCGCACTGTCACCCGGGGCACTGACCCTGTCCATGTTCAGTACCTGCGTATGTGCCATCCCAAAATGGAGAAGGCAGCCAAACAGGAGCATGAATCTTTTTAGCGCCATCACTTTCATCTGATAAATATATACAGAAAACCGGTTCCATCTGAAATCGGAAACAAGTAAAGAGAATGGTTATTGAACAATCTTAAGCACCAGACAGCTTGTTCCGTTCTGCTTTCTCAAACCGGAGCATCTCACCAAAATTCATTTTCAGCAGCAGGCTTTTGATCACCAGGGCAATTCTTTTTGCCTTTGTATGATCTGTTTTGGCACTTTCTATCCACTTGGTGAAATAATTCCGGTGGCTCTGGGGCAATGAATTGTAATAGACCATTGCCTGGGGCTCATCCGCCAGGCAATCCAGTAATTCCGTTGATGGCAGGATGGGGGAATTGTCCAGTTCCAGTTCTGCCTTTACCACTGCACCTTTCCCTTTCCCGATCCGCTTGCGCATAGACAAGTTCAGGGGTAAAATGAAATCTCCTTTTCCCATGGGCATCAGGGCGGTCTTTTCTATGCTGAGATGATCCAGTTTTCCCTTAACACGGTAGATCACTTTTACGCCCGGGTTGATCTTTTTAGCAGTGGCAGCAGGAATGAAAATATAGGTCCAACCGGTCTTTTCACCCTGTTGCCCGAATTTCATGATGATGGCTGAAAATTGTACCATGTAAATACTGACTGTAAAATTATCTCGGTAAAATATATTTTCTCCATTTCTCGATCACGTTATTCATGTCCTCGGGCAGGTCCGATTCAAAATGAACCGGTTTTCGGGTAACCGGGTGTATGAAACCCAGCTCTTTGGCGTGCAGGGCTTGCCTCGGGCAAAGCGCGAAACTGTTATCCACGAATTGCTTATACTTTGTGAAGACGGTACCGGCTACAATCCTGTCGCCACCATATGAATCATCATTGAACAGGGGGTGGCCAATGAGTTGCATATGCACCCTGATCTGGTGGGTCCTTCCTGTCTCCAGGCGGCATTCCACCAGGGTAACATAGTTGAACCTTTCCAGCACCCGGTAATGGGTGATGGCCTCCTTGCCATAGTCGCCGTCGGGATAGGCAGTAAAGAATTTCCTGAACCGTTTATGCCTGCCCACATGGGCATTGATGGTTCCTTCCTGCTCCTCAAAATCTCCCCATACCAGGGCAATATACCTCCGGTGTACGGTATGCTCAAAGAACTGTTTGGCCAGGTCGGTCATGGCTTTCTGGTTCTTGGCCATCACTAGCAGGCCGCTGGTGTTCTTGTCAATGCGATGCACCAGACCAAATCGCATCAGCTGGTGCTCATCCAGCCCGGGGTTTTGTTTCCTGAGGTAATAGGCCACCCCGTTGACCAATGTGCCGCCGGGGTTACCGCTTCCCGGGTGTACCACCATGCCTGCCGGCTTATTGATGATCAGAATGGAATCATCTTCAAAAACGATGTTGAGCGGAACAGGCTCCGGGACAATCTCTCCGCTTTCAGGAGCATGGCTGTCATACACAATGATCCTGTCCTGTGGCTTTACCTTGTAGTTATTCTTTACCGGCTTGTCGTTCACAAGTACCAGCTCGTTATCGATCCCCTGTTGAATCTTGCTCCGGGTAGCCCCCTCTATCCTCCGCATCAGGAATTTATCGATGCGCAGGGGTTCCTGCCCTTTGTCGATGGTGAGCACCAGTCGCTCATAGAGTTCATCAGAGTCGTTTATTTCCTGTTCCTCTTCGGGCATAAATATTGTTCGTTTTTAAAGCTATGAACTAATAGCTACAAGTTACGAGCCTCGGGCGCTTAGCCCGCTTTTCCTATCTTTGCAAATTAAAACTTTAGTTTGGATAAGCAGACCGTGATATTTAGAGACATGGGTGTTATTGATTACCAGTCTGCATGGGATCAGCAGGAAGAATTATTGCAGCGCAATGTAAAGATCAAGACCCTTTTGCGAAATGGAGTGCTTCAATCATCAAATGAAATAACGGCCGTTGAAGACACAAACACAAACTACAAACCACAAACACAAAACTACTTCCTCCTCTGCGAACATCCCCCTGTGTACACGCTCGGAAAAAGCGGAAAGAAAGAACATGTATTAATGAGCGAGGCCGAACTGGACCGAAACAATATCTCATTCTTTAACACGAACCGCGGGGGCGACATTACTTTTCATGGCCCGCAACAGATAGTGGGCTATCCCATCCTGGATCTGGAGAAATTTGATACCGACATCGGCAAATACCTGCGCAAGCTGGAAGAACTCGTCATAATAACACTGGCTCATTTTGGCATAACCGGTGAGCGAAGCTTTGGCGAAACAGGCGTCTGGCTGGATCCGGGAACTCCCGGCAGGGAAAGAAAGATCTGTGCCATCGGGGTACGCTGCAGCAGGTGGATTACGATGCATGGCTTTGCCCTGAATGTAAATACCGACCTAAGCTACTTCGATCATATTATCCCCTGCGGCATTGTTGGCAAGCAGGTAACATCCATGGAAAAGGAACTGGGACATGCTATTGACCCTGCATCCGTAAAAGAGGAGATCCGGAAGAACTTTGAAAAAGTGTTTGACTCCCTACTAGTATAAGTACCTTCTGATCCAATGGCAGGCCTATCTCGATTTGTTTTCCCAGGCAATGTTAAACCTGTTCTTCTCCAGCAACTTACCGTCCCCGTAGAGCTCAAAATGGAACCATCCGGCATGTACAAAATTCACCTTCTCAATAACCAGGGGTGATTCGTAGAGTTTATTGAGTTCAAACAGAAATTTGTCTTTTTCATCATAGAAACGTACCAGGTATGTATGTGTTGCCACATCAGGTAATTCCAATATGAGGTTGTTGTCCCTGCGCGTGTAGATGTATTTGCTGGGATAGATATATATGGGTTCTACCTCGTGTGGGGGAGGTGGAACAGGTTTTCCCGGACGGCTCACGTTGCTGAACGAATAATGCCCGCCCTCAAAGGCGATGAATATCCGGTAATACATGCTGTCATAAGGCGGGTGGTAATCAGTATAATTATTCTCTTTTTTTTGTGGTTCGGCGAGGGAAGCGATGGTGGTATAATGCTTCAGGCTATCTGGTGAACGCTGTATGTTGAGGGTCTTGACCGGCAGGGGATACTCCTGCTTCCAGGAAATAACAATCCGGCCGTCATAATTCCGGATGTCAAAAGCTGGCAATACCTTCTGAGCAGCGGCTTTGTATCCGGTAAAAAGAAAAAGTATCAGGATCAGGCGGAACAAGGATATCATCTATGGGATGGATGTTTTTTTGCAAATATAATTCTTCAGGGCTCAATGGTAGTTTAGACTTCCTTCCGGCAGGGAATCATTTCCCTGAAGCCCTCCTGTGTGCAGGCAAAGGATCCTGCTGCCTGGCGGGTAATGATCATTCCTGATCCCATCCATGATGCCATAGAACAGCTTGGCGGTATACACAAAATCAAGCGGTAACCTAAAACGCTCCATGCAATCATTCATGAAATGCAGCAAGCCCTCCGTTTTTTTTGCATATCCGCCAAAATGATATTGGTCCTGTATCTCAGGCTGTTTAACGGTAGCATGGTAGCCTAGCAGGTATAGTATCCTTTCCCCTATATCTTTCAATCCCTTTAATACCGGAATGCCAATGATCTGTTGCCCTTCCCGGCAACCGATAAGCAGTCCTGCCAGTGTGGTAGCAGTCCCTACAGCCGTACAGATATGCGAGAAACCTGCAGTATCATAAAGCTCCATGATCTTTGAAGCTCCTGTGGCACCCAGGGGATGATATCCCCCTTCCGGTATGATAATACATGCGCCATATAATTTTTTCAACGACCGGAGATAGCTTTCGTCTTCCTTTTTGTCATATGTGGCCCTGGATACAAAGTTCAGATCCATACCGTAACTGATGCAATGCTGCAGGGTGTGCGATAATTGTTCCGGCTGTTCGCCCCTAATGATGCCTGTACAGGGCACACCTGCTTCTCTGCACGCAAAAGCGGTAGCCACCAGGTGATTGGAATAGGCCCCTCCGAAAGTGACCAAGGGTGAATGCCCGGCGGAGATGGCCGCCGTAAGAAAATAATGCAGTTTGAATAATTTATTACCCGATACCACCGGGTGCAGGGTATCCAGGCGGAGCACAGAAAGGCTTACCTCCTTCTGCAGGAACAGCTCGTCTTCCAGTTCCTCCACCGGGGCGTTTGAAAGGTCAAAAAGCATTTTGCAATTAACTTTAACGTTTATGTTATTTTCGTTGTACAAAAATCGTTCTTTATCATTTACCATTAATCAGTAATTATTGATGCAACCAACTTTAGTGATTCTGGCAGCCGGTATGGCAAGCCGTTATGGAAGCATGAAACAGGTAGAGGGTTTCGGTCCTTCGGGCGAAACCATCATGGATTATTCCATCTATGATGCCATCAGTGCAGGCTTTGGAAAAGTGGTCTTCATCATCCGTAAAGATTTTGCAGATGATTTCAAGGCACTCTTTGAACCCAAATTAAAAGGGAAAATAGCAGTGGAGTACGTTTACCAGGAAATGGATAGCTTCCTGAACGGGTTC
Organism: Bacteroidota bacterium; assembly: GCA_025361325.1. Classification (GTDB taxonomy): domain Bacteria; phylum Bacteroidota; class Bacteroidia; order Chitinophagales; family Chitinophagaceae; genus Ferruginibacter. Next base: position 568 of record JANYAL010000276.1, on the reverse strand, counting down.
CCTGTTCCGGCTGAAAGGACCAAACCCTGGGGTACGGGACATGCCATGCTCTGTGCAAAGGAAGCGGTACAGGAACCCTTTGCCATCATCAATGCCGATGACTATTACGGCGGCGATGCATTTATCAAGGCCGCAGCTTTCCTTCAAAACCAGTGTAATGAAAAAACCTACGCCATCATTGGTTATGAACTGGCAAAGACACTGAGTGCGCATGGCACCGTAAGCCGCGGGGTATGCCAGGTAGATGCCAACAATGACTTGGTGAGTATTCGGGAGCGGACCAGGATATACCAGGAGAACGAACATATTGTCTATGAGGAGAACAACGCCAAACATGAAGTGCCATCGGATTCACCGGTCTCCATGAATTTCTGGTGCTTTCATCCCGGCATATTCATTCATACAGCAAAACGCTTCCATGCATTCCTGGGTGAGGACATCAATAACCCCAAATCGGAGTTCTTTATACCCATCATTGCCGATGACTTCATCCTTAATCTGGGTGGCACCATTAAAGTGATACCCTGTTCCTCCCAATGGTTCGGGGTCACCTATAAGGAAGACGCCC
>JANYAL010000254.1 GCA_025361325.1 Bacteroidota bacterium | reverse complement strand
ATTTCGGTTTACCAAGTTCACAATTCTATTAACATCGATCAACTCCATGCATTTGAAATGAACCCGTGGACATTCTTTGTATCCTATCTTGCTGCAGGGTCTGCAAAATAATTTATCTATCCCCATAATTTCGAACGTCTCTTTCGATAGTTTTCCATACCAAGGGTACATACCGAATGCAGGAACTGTATTTCCCCAGATTGTGATCATTGGCTTTTGAAGGGCAGCAGCAATATGCATCAAACCAGTATCATGAGTGATCACAAGTTTAGACTTTCTTAATAGGTCGGCAGACTCATTAAGATTGAATTTTCCACAGGCATTATAGATCTTGAAAATATCTACAGTAGCAATAGCCTCTCCATTATAATAATCCTCTTTCCCTCCAAGCAATATGATTGGATGATCAATAGAAAAACATAATTCCTTTAATTTATGAAGGGGTAGTTTCTTTGTCTCCAAGGCAGCACCTATGACTATTGCTATATACCCATGTAGGTGGCTTAATGGGATATCATCCGTCTTAACCCACTCATTGATCGGAATAAAATAATCCAAGCCATACCCGTCATCTACAACTCCTAAAGAAGCGACTGTTTCCATATAACGCTCCACTATATGCTTTTTTGGCATGGTGTTTATTTTGAAATTCGTATAAATATATTTTTCAATATTCAACTTGGTGAAGGAAAAAGACTTTACCCTCCTGAGGTAACGTTTTATCTTAAACGTCCGAAGGTTGTGATGCAAGTCAACTATAAAATCATACTCCTCCATTTTCAGATTGTAGAGTAGCAATTCAAAACTTTCACCCAGAATATGTACTTTATTGATGTAAGGGTTATTTGTAACAATATTGTGGAAAGCCTGCTTTGTCAGAAAATTGATCTCAGCATCCGGGAATTTTTTACGAAGACATCTTATCACAGGAGTAGTAAGCACTATGTCCCCGATTGAGGAAAATCTTATGATAAGGAATTTCAAAATAAAAATGTTTATGGCATTATCTCGTCGGATTCTAGATAATCTAGATCTTTATGATATGTCTCCTCTGTAAAATAAAAGGAAACAAAAGTTACAGTCAAAACAATAATGCCGGTGCATACACCGCTTTGCCATAAGTTCCACTTCATCTTTTCAAAAAACAGATCTTTGAACAACAGGTTCATCAAGGGCAGAGCTCCCCTTACCATATTTGGAATTGTCGTAGCTGCCGTAGACCGTAGATTGGTACCAAATTGTTCAGCTCCCATGGTAACAAAAATTGCCCAGTACCCAGTGGCAAAACCCAGAAATCCGCATGCAGTATACATCATGGTATTCGTATCGATCAATGGGCTAAAAAAGAACACTATTGCAATTGTGTTCAAAAAATAAAATAAGAAGAGGGCTTTTTTTCTACTACTTAAATAGTGGCTCACAAATCCGATCAAAGTACCCCCTATAGCTGTGCCGATGTATGAGAACATGATAGCACGCCCAGACTCTAAGTTGGTACTCCCAAAGAATTCTTTTGCGAATTTATCGCTTTGGTTAATGAGAATACCAATCACATACCAAGTTGGTAAACCAATTGCAATGGCTAAAAGGTATTTTATGAATCGTTTCTTATTAGTAAAGAACATGAAGAAATTTCCCCGTTGAATATTCTTTTTGACCAGGCTTTTGTACATCCCGGACTCTGCAACTTTTATTCTTAACAGTAAAAGTAATACACCAAGCCCCCCTCCCAGCCTATAACAAAATCTCCAGTTATCATTGGATAATTTAAAAGTAAAATAAGCCGCTATCGCGCCGCATAAGCCAATTCCAGCAACCAATGATGTACCTAGCCCCCTTTTTTCCTTTGGAAGTAATTCTGTTACTAGTGTAATACCCGCCCCCAATTCTCCAGCGAGACCAAGTCCAGCAATGAAGCGACATATTGCATACTGGTCAACATTCGTAACATATGCAGTGGCAAAATTGGCTACTGAATAAAGTATGATGGAGCCAAATAATACAGAAAGTCTTCCTTTCTTATCACCCAAAACACCCCAGATCACTCCGCCGATTAACAATCCAATCATCTGCCAATTGATGATTTTTGTGCTGTCTGCCAGAATGGTCAAATCGGTTGCTCCCACAGCCCTTACACTGGGTGATTTGACAATAGTAAAAAGCAGCAAATCATATATATCCACAAAATACCCCAATGCAGCAACTATCACGGCAATATTAAAAATGGAAGTGACAGGTTTATGGAACGACATTTATTTTCGATTTCCGTTTGCCAAAAAATAATTTATAAAGAATTGGGGCGGTTGTGAGCAGAACAATCCCGATAACAATAACTTCTAGATGTTGTTTAACGTCAAAATTGAATTGTGCTAGCATCCACTGCTGTAAATAGAACCCTGAGAATAGCATCAGAATGACCCAGGCGACACAGCCGATCACATTATAAAAATAAAATTTCTTCTTGTTCATTTTTACAATACCTGCCACGATTGGTGCAAATGTCCGAATGAACGGAACGAATCTGGCCACCACAATTGCCAGCACGCCGTGTTTCTCATAAAATTCTTGGGCCTCAGTAAGATACCTTTTCTTGAATAGCCAGTGATCCTTCCATTGATACATGGCTGGACCGAATCTTTTGCCGGTCCAGAAACCAACCATATTACCCATGATCCCGCAAAATGATATCAAAGCGGTTAGTATAAAAAGGTCCAACACCGGTGAATGATTGTTGTCAAATCCAAAATATTTTAAAAACTGGTACCCCAATCCGGGTACCGATCCTACATGATCAGCCCCGAATTCATGGGTATAGATCCCGGCAACAAATAATAATGAATCACCGGGCAGAAAGAAACCCACCAATAACCCGGTCTCTGCAAATACAACAAAAAGCAACAGCCATAATCCACCGTGCTCTATATACCATTGCGGCTGCAATAAATGCATCCATTGAAAATCCAGTAAAATTGCAAGCAACATGTAAATTTATATTATATCCAATTGGTCCAGATCATTTTATTGTTCCAAGGAATTCTCCCATTTGCTAACCACACTGGTGGCCAAAGCATTCCCCAACACATTTGTTCCGGTTCTGAACATGTCACAAAAGTGATCAATAGGTAAAATCAAGGCAATACCTTCGGGAGGAATCTTGAACATGGCACAGGTAGCAGTAACCACAACAAGGGAAGCTCTAGGCACACCGGCAATCCCCTTACTTGTGAGCATAAGCACCAACAGCATGGTAAACTGAGTTCCCAAGTCCATATGTATCCCGTATGCCTGTGCAATGGCAATACTGGCGAAAGTCATGTACATCATACTGCCATCCAGGTTAAAACTATACCCTAGTGGCAACACAAAAGCAACCACTTTATCCTTACACCCGAATCTTTCCAGTTCTTCTGTAAGTTTAGGAAATACCGCTTCACTGCTGGTTGTACTGAATGCTATAAGCAAAGGTTGGGTAATCCTTTTCAAAAGCTGAGGTATCCTATTACGTAATATTAAAAAACCTACGGATATCAGCGCTATCCATAGTAACATGATACCAATCACAAAGTAAAATAGGTAATAGCCATAGAATTCAAATACTTTAAGACCCTTTGTTCCAATAACTGCCGCCAGGGCTCCAAATACACCTAGCGGAGCAAATTTCATGACGTAATTCACCATCTTCAAGATAATATGTGAGGCCGCTTCCAGTATCTTTACCAGGGGTTTGGCATAATCGCCAATGGAAGTTGTTGCCACACCAAAGAATATGCTGAAAATAACGATCTGTAGAATCTCATTCTTAGCCAAAGCATCAAAAATACTTTCAGGAAAAACATGTTCTACAAATCTGGAAAGGGAGAATTCCTGAGTTTTACCTATCAGTTCTTTTGCACCAAATGAATCTGCAACACTTAAGTCGATAACACTTCCGGGATGAAAAATATTAACCAGCAATAAACCTAGTAGCAGGCTGAACAAGGATGCTGACACAAACCACAGCAGGGCCTTCCCGCCTACCCTCCCTACGGATTTAAGATCTCCAAGTTTCGCTATACCCACAACCAAAGTACAAAATACCAGCGGAGCGATGATCATTTTTACCAGCCGCAGAAAGATTGTCGTAAGTAGTTTAAGATTGTTTGCATAAATAGCCTGCAAGTCCGGTGATGCATTCTCATGCAGAATATATCCCGTGACGATACCAATTACCATTGCAATAAGAATATAAAATGTAAGGCTGTTTACTCTTTTCATTTAATGAATAATTGGTATCGCAATATAATATTTAATACCTGTTTACAGTTTATTCCACCTAAAAAAGTACAGGAAGTAACTGATTTATAAATTTATTGCTTACTTTTCAGTTCCGGAAGCTAACGAACTATTATTCAATTAAACCCACAAACAGTATGAGCTTATTTGTAAGAAAGCCAATGACAGTATTAATGAATGAGGCCGAGGAAACGGGTACTCACACATTAAAAAGAACACTTGGTGCTGGCGGATTAATCGCATTGGGAATCGGAGCAATAATTGGAGCAGGCCTGTTTTCCATAACAGGCATGGCAGCTGCGAATCATGCGGGCCCAGCTATTACTATATCGTTTGTTGTAGCAGCATTGGGTTGCCTTTTTGCAGGTCTTTGTTATGCGGAATTCGCATCCATGATCCCCGTTGCCGGAAGTGCTTACACATACTCTTACGCAACCATGGGCGAATTCATAGCGTGGATCATTGGGTGGGACCTGGTACTCGAATATGCTGTAGGCGCTGCTACTGTTGGTATCAGCTGGAGCCGTTACTTTGTCAAATTCCTTGATGGCTTTAATGTTCACCTTCCTATAGAACTTACTGTAGGGCCATGGGATGGTGGCATCATAAACCTCCCAGCTGTATTTATTATTGTTTTGATGAGTTTGCTTTTAATAAAAGGGACCCGGGAAAGTGCCACAGTCAATGCGTTAATCGTTGGTCTTAAGATAACTGTAGTTTTGGTATTTATTTTCCTCGGATGGAAATATATTAATAAGGCAAATTATACTCCTTATATCCCCGACAACAGTGGCAAATTCGGTGATTTTGGATTCAGCGGAATCATACGGGCTGCAGCCATAGTATTCTTTGCCTATATAGGGTTCGATGCGGTAAGTACCGCAGCCCAGGAAGCAAAAAATCCAAAAAGGGATATGCCCTGGGGCATATTGGGATCACTCGCTATTTGTACAGTGCTTTACATATTATTCGCGCATGTCATGACCGGTGTGACCAGCTATACAACATTTGCCGGAAAAGACGGAATTGCACCTGTGGCAGTAGCCATTGACCATATGGGAAGTCCAAATGCATCCGGAATCATTCAACCTGATTATCCCTGGCTTAATCGTGCAATTGTAATGGCCATACTTGCTGGTTATGCTTCTGTAATATTGGTGATGCTGATGGGCCAAAGCCGCGTTTTTTTCAGCATGAGCAAGGACGGTTTGATCCCCAAGATATTCTCAGCAGTCAATCCAAAAACTCAAACACCTGCAAAGAACAATCTCCTTTTCATGTTTTTTGTCAGCCTTTTTGCTGCGTTTGTTCCTGCAAGAGTGGTTGGAGAGATGACTAGTATTGGAACCCTCTTTGCGTTCATATTAGTCTGTATAGGAGTATGGGTCATGCGAAATAAAATGCCAGACCTGAAAAGAGCTTTTAAAACACCGTTTGTACCATTGGTACCTTTACTAGGCATATTTACTTGTCTATTCATGATGGTCTTCCTTCCCATGGATACTTGGATAAGACTACTGGTATGGATGCTGATCGGTATGGATATCTACTTGGTTTATGGCGCTAAGCACAGCCATCTGGGCAATGGAACTGATAACAGGAAAGGTATGAAAATAGCCCGGATAACCGGTATTGCACTGAGTTTTCTACTTGTAGCAGCAGGGTTGCTTTATCAATTTACTGTTGGATTCAATGGAGATAGACTTCTTTTGTACCTCTCTCTCGCTTTTGCAGTAATTCACTTCGGAGTCTTTGGCAGAAAATTAGGCAGGACTGAACCTGCCGAATAACGGATAAAAAGAAAATAAAAGACCCTGCACTACTTGTATAGGGTCTTTTATTAAATTCATAGCTCATTTATTTGCATTATTGAACTATGATTTCATCTATAAATATGTGTGAATCCCCGCCTGCACCCTCATGCCAGACCGGCATTTTGCCATATTGCATTGCTTTCAGCTTGACGTATCGGGCCTTTACCTTTGTAAAATTTGCTTCAATATTCTTTGCAGTAACCTTCAACTCAGCGATAGGAAGAAAATGCTCATCATTGAAGACTTGGTGGTAGTTTATACCATCTGTAGACACTTCTATAATTAATTTTCTTGGCATGATGATCCAAGCCCGGGTATCTTGTAGAAATCCTGCTGTAACGCGGGAGACAAATTCAGTCTCATTCAGATCTATAACTATTTCGACATCTGTTCGATACCCCTGCCAGTTGCCTTTGCGCCAGTTTACAGATCCATGGAAACCGTCGATCAATGCATCATCGGCACCGGCTGAATATTGTGGTTCAAAAGGTGTTAAGATCTTAATTGTCCAGTTATTGGGCGCTTTCAGGAATGAAGCAGTCGTAACATAGCTCCTGTCCCCTGAGGCATTTTGGGCCACAGCTTTAACCGTATAGCTGCTGTCAATAGTAAATGGTGCAGCATATTTTTT
>JANYAL010000229.1 GCA_025361325.1 Bacteroidota bacterium | reverse complement strand
TATTCAGGAATGAAGTAAGTGCTCTCTGATAGGAAACAAATGATTCTTTTATTTATGCATCTTTCCTTATTTATATTTGTAACCACTTTCTGACTGTAATAAAATCGAAGTTGTGACATTTCATATAATCGGCGAAATGGTTTGAAATGATATGAATCATCCGTATTTAATCTTTCAATTTGTTGCATGAATAATCTCTGGAACAACATAGGCTTCTAAATCCCCTTTCAGGGGAATTTAGGGGGTAATTCATACACTTTCTCTCCATTTACATAAGTAGCCAGAATATGAGCATTCAGCACATCATGGATAGGGCATTGCAGCAGGTTGGTATCGAGCATAATAAAATCGGCATTTTTACCTTTTTCCAGGCTTCCTATTTCTTTTTCCTCGAAAGAGCCTTTTGCTGCCCACAGTGTCATGCCCCAAAGGGTCTGGCGGCGGGTAAGTGCATTTTCAGGTTGAAATCCCCAGGTCGGGAATCCGGAAGCATCCTGCCTAGAAACGGCTGCAAAGAATGTTTTGAAAGGACTAATGTCTTCTACCGGGAAATCGGTGCCCAGCGGTATCCAGTTATTCTGTTGTAACAGTTGTTGATAGGCATATGCACCCTTAACCCTTTCTGCGCCCAACCGGTCATTTGCCCAGTACATATCACTGGTGGCATGGGTGGGTTGTACGGAAGGGATGATTGAATAATCACCGAAATAATGAAGATCATTCGCATTCAACACCTGGGCATGTTCGACACGCCAGCGACGATCGTTCTTACCTTTCAGAATATTTGCATAAACCTGCAAGATCATTCGGTTGCCTGAATCGCCGATAGCATGTGTACAGGCTTGGAATTTTGAATCATAAATCCGTGGCAGGATGGTCTCAAAGTATTTCCTGTCCTTCAACAAAAAACCCTGCCAGTCTGGCTTGTCGTTGTAAGGTTTCAATAAACAAGCACCCCTGCTTCCCAATGCGCCGTCGGCATAGAGTTTAAAAGCGTTCACATTAAGCCGTTGTGTCTTATAGGGACCGGTCTTCAGGTAATGATCATAATTGCTTGCATCGTCGGACAACATGATGACTATCCTCATTTTTAATGCGCTCGATTGCTGCAGGCTGTCGATCTCTGTCACCACATCCAGGCCAAGTCCGCAATCCACCACCGTGGTCAGTCCGAAGGCAAAACATTTTTCCTGTGCCGCCAGTAGTGCAGCTTTGAATCTTTCATTCGATGGGGTCGGAATGGCCTGCTTGACAAGGCTTTCGGCATTATCGACCAAGATCCCGGTAAGTTTACCTCCTATGGTCTCAACGGTACCTCCTTCAATTACACAACCTGGCTTTATTTTTGCCAGATCGAGGGCAGCCTGGTTGGCGATTAAGGCATGTCCGTCTATCCGTACCAATGCAACGGGATTGTTGGGAAAAAAGGTGTCCAGGAGGTCCTTTATAGGGAAATTTGCAAGGACCCATTTGTTCTGGTCCCAACCCCTGCCTTGTATCCATTCCCCGGGTGCCATATTCTTTGCTTTGGCAAATATCTTTACCTGATCTACACATTCTTCCCAGCTGGTCGTTCCTGTAAGATCCACCTGCTGAAGGCTCATCCCGAATCCCACAAAATGAGCATGGGCGTCGATAAAACCGGGATATATAGTTTTACCAGCAGCGTTCTTCTCTTCCGTTGCCTCAAATTCTTTCAGGATGTCATCATTTGTTCCGACAGCGATGATCTTTCCGTCGCGTACAACCATGGCCTCTGCCACCGAGAAAGCCGTATCGGCAGTATAGATGACCGCATGATGAACAATGAGGTCGGCCTTTTGCCTGAATTTGCACGAGATGATCATAAATTGTGTAAACAACAGGCAGAAAGCGACAGGCATAATAGTTCGGACAAATCGCATATTAAACATCGGCGTTAATTTAGATTTCAAAAATACGTATTGTAACTTTAAGGCAACAATACCACAACATGTTCGATACGCACCAGACCAAAACGCTGCAGGAACTGACCACATACCTGTTAAAGGGAAGACATGCCAGCCCTGCTAGATTACGTGAAGTGCTCCGTTTTCATGAATACCGATACTATATACTGAACACCCCCCTGATCAGTGATAGTGAGTACGACATGTTATACAAGCAGCTCGAAAAGATTGAGAAAGATGATCCGTCAAACATACCTCCCAACTCACCGACACAGCATGTAGGCAAGGGGCTTATCAAGGACTTCCCAAAGGTGGATCACCTGGTGCCCATGCTCTCTCTGGAGAATTCATATAATGCTGAGGACCTGCTCGACTTCGATCGAAAGGTCAGGGAACTGTCAGGATTGAACGAGGTCACATACTGTGTGGAACCCAAATTCGACGGGGCCAGCATATCGCTCATCTATGAGAACGATCTGTTCATCCGAGGGGCTTCACGCGGAGACGGAGTTGTGGGCGATGAGATCACCGCCAATATCAAGCAAATCCGAAATGTGCCCCTTTCCGCTACATTCCACAATTACGGCATACAGCAGATCGAGATTCGCGGTGAAGTGCTGATGAATAAGAAAAATTTCAAAGTATATAATGACACCCTTATTGAGGAGGGGGTGCCACCCCTTGCCAATCCCAGGAATGCAGCTGCCGGTTCTCTCCGCATCAAGGATACGGCGGAGGTGAGCCGAAGGAAGCTGGAAGCCTTCTTGTACCATGTTAGCTATTATACGATCGGGGAAAATTATAAAAAGACCAATGTGCCTGCCACACATTCGGCCATGTTGGAGATGCTGTGGGAGCTTGGTTTCCGTAGCCCGAAACAGGAGATGAAATTGATCAGTGGTATTGATAATGTTATAGAATACGTACAGGAGTTTGAGCACACACGTGATGAGCTGCCCTACGAGATTGACGGTATGGTGATTAAGGTGAATGAATTGAAGCTGCAGGACCAACTGGGTATGACCTCGCACCACCCGCGCTGGGCCATTGCCTTTAAGTTCAAGGCCAGGCAGGGGACCAGCAAACTGCTTGATGTAGAATTCCAGGTGGGAAGAACAGGTGCGGTTACCCCCGTGGCAAAGATCACGCCCGTGCAGGTAGGCGGTGTAACGGTAAGCAGTATTAGCATTCACAATGAGGAGTATATCCGTGAAAAGGAACTGATGCTGGGAGATACAATTCTTATTGAACGAAGTGGGGACGTGATACCCCAGATTGTGAAATCCTTTCCTGAATTACGCAACGGAGCCGAAAAGGAGATCAGGTTCCCGAAAGACTGTCCGATCTGCGGCAATGTGTTGTACAAACCGAAAGAAGATGCTGTCTGGCGTTGCATCAACCTGGCCTGTCCTGCCCATATCGTGGAGGGCATCATTCATTTTATAAGCAAGGATGCAATGAACATACGGAGTTTTGGGGAAGCCAACGTGTGGAAATTCTATGACCTTGGCCTGTTGAAAGACATCCCGGGCATTTACACTTTACCTTTTGACAGGATCATGGAGCTGGAAGGGTTTGGGCAAAGGTCGGTCACCAACCTACAGGAAGCCATAGAGAACAGCAAAAAGCAGCCCCTTCACCGCCTGATCTATGCCCTGGGGATACGTTATGTGGGGGAAACAACGGCAAAGACCCTTGCAAATGCGGTTGACCACCTGATGGACCTGGCATCTTATTCGATAGAACAGCTAAAAGACCTGGAAGATGTAGGAGAAAAGGTGGCAGGCAGCGTTTATGAGTTCTTCCATAATTCCGATAACCTGCACCTACTGAATAAGTTAGAAAAGCTAGGGGTACAATTCAGCAATGAAAAAAGAGAAGGACCCCTAGGAGGTAACTTCAGCGGTCAAACGTTCCTCTTTACCGGCACCCTCATGGTAATGAAAAGGAGTGAGGCCGAAGAACTGGTGGAGAAGAATGGCGGAAAAATAGCCGGTAGCGTTAGCAGTAAACTGAACTATCTTGTGGCGGGCAGGGGTGCTGGAAGCAAGTTGGAAAAGGCGAAGAAGATCCCGGGCATCAGGATCATCAGTGAAGAAGTATTTTTAAAAATGCTAGAAACTTAAAGAAAGGTTTTTTATATTTATATGTCGAGCCTATAATTTAAAACAACACATTTGTCCGGGCAGGCCCGTTTTCCCGGATATCACTAATTAAATCATAGCACTATGATTAAAAAAAATCCCGGCGAATCCTGGAAGCAGATCGTTTTCAGTGGCCATAAGCAACTCCGTAAAAAATATGCAGTTTCCTCGCATGGACGTTCCGCGAGTTATGTTGATGGCCTTGAAAAGGATGGTAAGTTATTAAATGGGTCATTGACTTCGGGTTACAAGACATTGAATCTGCACGTTGAAAATGGGAACGGAACCATCTACATTCACCGCGAAGTTGCAAAGCAATTCTGCAGAAAACCTTCGCCGAAATATAAGTTCGTAGTACATATAAATCATAAAAAGAAGGATAATCATTTTAAGAACCTGAAATGGGCAACGCTGCAGGAAGTGAGTTCACACCAGCAGAACAGCCCTGAAAAAATTGCCTACAAGAAGCGTCAGGCCAACCGTACGGTAGGCCTCAAACTGAATGCCACCCAGGTAAAGACTATTAAGGACATCATAAATAACCCTAAAAGAAAACTCACCTACAAACAGCTGGCCGCAAAATACAAGGTCAGTGAAATGACACTGTACCGTATTAAAAGCGGAGAGAACTGGGGAAGGATAAAATAAACCTGACCTTGAATAATATAAAGAACTGGTCTAAGAGCCGGTTCTTTTATTTTATGTAATTTCAACATCCGTGATAAATATTTTCAAATGCTTAACCAAGATACCCTGAAATTTCTGTCCGGATTAAAAAGAAACAACAACAAGTTCTGGTTTGATGCACACCGCAACCAGTATGATTCGGCTCGGAAGGACTTACTTGACCAGGTGGACACACTTATCAAAAGGATTGCGACATTTGATGCACCGGTTGGTAACCTCGCCCCGAAGGATTGCATTTTCCGAATAAACCGTGACGTTAGATTCAGTAAGGATAAACAACCCTATAAGACCAATATGGCCGCTTACTTCAACAAAGGGGGTAAGAAAAGCAACGGTGCAGGATATTACCTGCACATCGAACCGGGGAACAGTTTTGCGGCAGGCGGCATCTGGATGCCTGAACCCGCGGTACTTGCCGCCATCAGGCAGGAGATCGATTACAGTTACAGTGACTGGAAGAAACTGATTGAGGGGAAGATATTCAGGAAAATGTTCCCCGATGGCCTGACTGGCGATACATTGAGCAGGCCACCCCGGGGATATGATGAGCTCAATCCAGCCATCGGCTATATAAAAATGAAAAACTTCATAGTCAGCAGACCTCTTCCGGATACATTATTATTCAGTAAAAAATGCACGGCCGAGATAACTGAAATATTCCGTGCATTAAACCCCCTGATCGATTTTCTAAATGTTGCTGTGGATGGATAAGGTATATTCTCCCAATTTTAAGAATTCCCTTCAAAAAGATGGCCAGAGATAAAAATCTCCGGCCTTGCTTACCTCTGAAACCACAAGAAAAGAATTAAAATATTTTTTAGTATTAGTTTTGAAATAGAATAAGTGATATCAAATAATGATACCTCATATGGTTTTATATAAGATTGGAAGAAGATAAGATAACCGAGCAGAACGTAAAATTAGTAAATTATTTACATTTTCATAATTTATTTTCTTGGATCATGCCCGAAGCCCTTATCTCCCGCTGGGCATTTTTGAAAACTTGTTTTGTTTTATACTTATACCACCATTCCGGTACTGCCTTTTTCATAAGGGTATCGATACCTCTCATGCCAAAAAGCTTCCAGATACCTTCCATTTTACCTCCCAATTTCGATTGTAAAGCCCTGAGACTCATGGCGAATCCGACATCGAGGTATTCCATTTGATGCCAATACCCGGCGGGCATGAACAAGGTATCGCCATGTTCCAATTCTACTTCATATCCCTTTGCCAGTCTTACTGCCGGAAAACTTTCATAATCAAAATCATGCTTGTAATTGCTGAAATTGGCCAGACTGAGTACTTCCCAAGGTTTTCGGTAAAGTTTGAACTGTTCATTAAATGGAAATAACAGTACCTTTTTGCGCCCCTGGAACTGTGTATGTAGGATATGACTCATATCGATATCAAAATGAATATGTGTTACCGAGCCTGCTCCACCAACAAAAAGCATGGGGTATTTTTTTACAAATCCCTTCATCAGGTGCTGGGGCCAGGTAAAATCTTGGGTAAGCTGTGGTGCATGCTGAAAGATATTGAAGAGAAATATACGCAGGTCGACAGGACCTTGTTTAACTTTTTCCAGGTATTCACCAAACTTCATGGAAGCATCAGCGGTGTTAATAGGGGTATAGGCATCGCTCTTCGTATTGTTATACACCCCCACTTCCTTTTCACCTACGATATTGATGAAATGATCAAGGGTCCATTTACTGTATGCAGGCCAGTCCCGAGATAGATCCTTTATCACCACTGGTATACTCTGGTTATAATATTTTTCCCTGAAATCCGCCGCAGATATATTATCAACAATATCAACTCCCTGTAATTTCATCCTGTTCTTTTACAGCGTAAAAGTAATGATTAAAATGTCTTGAACCGCTAAAATACCAAGCACATAAAAACTAATAAATGTTAGTTTTGTAGGAAAAAGGGGATGACCAAAATCAGGGCGGGTAGGCATGGTACAAAAAAAGATACCATTATACAAAAAGCAGCTGCGCTTTTCCGTATAAAGGGATTTAATGCAGCGTCCATGCGTGAGCTTGCCGATTCAATGGGGGTAGAAGCTCCAAGCCTCTATAATCATATAGGTTCCAAAAGCGAGATTCTCCAGGCCATCTGTTTCAGCATCGCAGAACAATTCACTACCCACCTGTTATGGACAGAGCAGACCGAAATGACAGGTTTGTCGAGATTGGAAGCGGTGATTCGTTTTCATATTCGTATGATGCTGGAACATTACGATGAGGTCTATGTGGCCAACCATGAATGGAAATGTTTGAAAGAGCCTTACCTGGGTAATTTCCTTAACCAGCGCCGCCAATATGAAAAAAGGCTGGCTGCCTGGGTTGAAACGGGGATCCGGAAAAAAGAGTTTCGGGTGGCCAATCCCTATGTTGCTGTATTGACTTTTCTTTCAGCGTTACGGGGACTGGAGTTATGGCTGAGGCATAAAAAGAATTTCAGTGCAGATGAACTGAAAAATGATATGGTAAACCTGTTATTACGTGGCTTGATAAATTAATACATATGGCGCTACATTTTCATACACTGAAAGTTAAGGAAGTTAACAAAGAGACCCCGGATAGTGTATCCATTGCATTTACTCTCCCGACTGAACTGAAAAATGCCTTTGCATTCACACCGGGTCAGAATATCACCATTAAAAAGGAACTCGATGGAGAAGTGGTCCGGCGTTCCTATTCTATTTGCACAGCCCCTTACGAAGATGAACTGAGGATCGCTGTAAAAAAAGTGGTGGATGGAAAATTTTCTTCTTTTGCCAATGAAATCTTACGGGCGGGAGATCTCCTGGACGTGCTTCCCCCCACCGGAAAATTCAATACTCCGCTCCAGGCAGGCCATGCAAAACAGTATCTTGCTTTTGCAGCAGGCAGCGGCATCACACCCGTCATCTCAATTATTAAATCCACCCTCCGAGCCGAATCCCAAAGCCAGTTCACCCTTGTATTCGGCAATCGCGGACGTAGTTCGATCATGTTCTTCGAGGAACTGGAGGGACTTAAGAACAGGTACATTAATCGGTTCAGCTTCATCAATATACTCAGCAGGGAAAGAACAGACGCCCCGATCAATTCCGGGCGAATAGACACGCACAAAATGGAGGACCTGTCGCGGTTGATACCATACGATGACATGAATGATGTCTTCTTATGCGGACCCGCTGAAATGATATTCTGCATAAAGGAATTTCTGGAAAAGCGGGGAATGGACAGCAGGAAGATCCATTTTGAATTGTTCACCACACCCGGTCAAAAACAGGTGGTTAGCCATAAACCTGCTTTGCTCAGTAATGATAGCCCGGAATGCAGTATAACAGTCAAACTAGATGGCAGGAGTTTTGATTTCAAACTTGGCTTCCAAAGCGATTCCATACTGGATGCAGCGTTGAAACAGGGTGCCGACCTGCCCTTTGCCTGCAAGGGCGGTGTTTGCTGCACCTGCAAAGCACGGTTGGTGGATGGCAAGGTGGAGATGGCCGTGAACTGGGGACTGGAACAGGAAGAATTGGACCAAGGATATATACTTGCCTGCCAGAGCCACCCGGTCACAGAGAAAGTGGTGGTAGATTTTGATGTGAAGTAGGAAATTACCATTCAAATAGATCATACTTGGCGTTCATCAATACTAAAATTATAATTAAATGAAATCATACCTGTTGCTCCCAGTCCTTTGCGTTTCAGTTTTGGCTAATGCACAGACGGAAACATCCATTGTTAAGCATTACCAGGAGATAAATAAACAGGTACAGGAATCTAAACAACACGGCATGGAAGGTACCCTGTACTGTAATGAATGGGTCACCAACAAGAACTCCATGAGTTGGCCCGCAGTGGGAATTTATGCTGAAACCATCCAGTTCTGGTATAACGATGACCCGAACCATATCAGTCGCAGGGAACGAGATCCAAAGACCGTTCTGGAAAAGGTAACGGTTACACGTAAGGCGGCTGCCGACTTCATCTCGAATGAAGAATACCTCTATATGTCAGGTAAACCGGTATTCTTTTATTCTACCGTAATAGAGGAAGGGAAACATTGGGAGACCAGGATGTATTTCAATACAAAAGGAATGTTCAAAAGCAGTGTTAAGATCGATGGCAAAGAACTGACGGCGAAAGAATTGGCGCTTCCAGAGAACAGTGATTCACGGCCTAAACCCCTGGTTGAACTGAAGAACGGAAGAAAATACCAGGACCTGTTTGTGATGCAGATGGTATACTAACAAGATAGGATTATACTGTAGGCGGAATACACTAACACTTGTTAGTTTTTTTATAACTTTACATATAATCTGTTTTATGCCAATACAGGATATGGAAAAGATTTTTCTGGATAGAATTGAACGGGAGATTAAAATTGAACCGAAAGACTGGATGCCGGAAGCCTACCGCAAGACCAATGTGCGGCAAATCAGCCAGCATGCCCATAGTGAAATTGTAGGCATGCTGCCTGAAGGTAACTGGATAACCAGAGCTCCTACTTTAAAAAGAAAAGCCATTTTGATCGCGAAGGTGCAGGATGAAGCCGGACATGGTCTGTACCTTTACAGTGCAGCAGAAACCCTTGGCACAAGCCGCGATGAAATGATCAATGACCTGCACAACGGAAAGGCAAAGTATTCCTCTATCTTCAATTACCCGGCATTTACCTGGGCCGATATGGGCGCTATCGGCTGGCTGGTGGATGGCGCTGCCATACTAAACCAGGTGATGCTCTGCCGTACCAGCTACGGACCCTATGCCCGGGCCATGGTACGCATCTGCAAAGAGGAAAGCTTTCACCAGCGCCAGGGCTTTGAGATCCTGCTGGTACTATCAAGAGGAACTAATGAACAGAAAGCTATGTGCCAGGACGCCATCAACAGGTGGTGGTGGCCCAGCCTGATGATGTTCGGTCCGAAGGATTCAGAATCCACCAACAGTGACCAGAGCATGAAGTGGAAAATCAAGAGAAAGACCAATGATGAACTGCGCCAGCAATTCGTTGATATGATCGC
>JANYAL010000171.1 GCA_025361325.1 Bacteroidota bacterium | reverse complement strand
CCACCCCGCTTGCCCTGGATGCTTATGTGACCAATAAGGTTAAACATCTTTTTGAAAGCAACGAAGTATATAATCATGCTGAGTTGGAAGCCCGCCATGAGATCATGCTGGAGGCCTATATCAAGAAAGTGCAGATTGAAGCAAGGGTGATGGGTGACCTGGCTACCACTTTGATACTTCCCGCAGCAATAAAATATCAAAATATACTCATCAGCAATGTACACGGGCTTAAGCAAGCCGGTTTTTCAGAAAAGACCTATGCCAACCAGTTGCTTGTTATAGAAAAGATAAGTGAGCATATCGGCATAATCAGTGATAATGTTGAAAAGATGATTGAAAGCAGGAAAAAGACAAATGAGATCACAGACAGCAGGGCAAGAGCGATCGCTTACTGCGACCAGGTTAAGGACAAGTATTTCGATATGATAAGATACCATGTGGATAAACTGGAGTTGCTGGTGGATGATACCTTATGGCCTTTGCCAAAATACAGGGAGATCCTATTTTTAAGATGATTTATTTCATACTAGTACCGGGTCCATTGTGACCCGGTTTTTTTATGGTAAAATGTTCAACCCCATTAAACCTTTCTCCGGGTTAACCGTCTATGATGCTGAAACTACGGGTACATGAAGAAAATGTTTGTTTCCATTGTCATTACGATTGTTGCGTTCATATCCCAGGCGCAGGTAGAGAGAATTGTTAAGCCCCGTATTAATGGTCAAGTTGACTCTATGTCAAACCTGGTAAGAAACCAAGTCCCCGATATTTCCGGAACATCCAGCCGAAAGAACATGATCAGGGATCTTAACCTGACCCGTGAACAGAAATTGAAACTGAAGGAGTTTCGTGAACAGCGTAATATGAAAAAAGATGCCATAACAATTGATTCTACATTATCCCCTGAACAAAAAGCAGCTCAACTAAAGGAATTGAAGAGAGTGCAGGCCCGGCATATGCAATCCATATTAGATCCTGAACAAAAGGAAAAGATAAAAGCCATGCAGCAGGAAATGATAAAGAAAAAAATTGAAGACAGGGCTAAACTGAACAATTGATCCTTTCCCATATAAGCAGTAAGGTTGAGCAAAAACGAAAACCGTTCATTTCAATGAGCGGTTTCTTTGTTTTACTAGTAGAATATCTTGCCCAATATAAAATGCAGAACCGATGACCTTACAGGGCATAAAGCTTATTTTTGCAGGATGGGTTCAGCTTACCAGTACGACCGATTATTCGCATTCGTAAAACATATATTTTCAGGCATCGGATGCAGTGAAGCAGATTCCTCGACAGCAGCAGTATCCCTGTTGTCGGCCGATCTTCGTGGGGTAGACAGCCATGGAATAGCCAGGCTGAGCGGGTATGTTCGATTATGGGAAGCCGGACGTGTACATGTTACTCCGGACATTCGGATCGTTCATGAAACACCTTCAACGGCGGTAGTGAATGGCGATGCCGGCCTGGGCCTGGTGGTAGCCCCGTTTGCAATGAAAATTGCCATAAGTAAAGCAGAAAAGGTGGGTACGGGTTGGGTGAGTGTTTCCAACAGCAATCATTTTGGTATCGCCGGTCATCATGCCATGATGGCATTGCAAAAAGATATGATCGGAATTGCTATGACGAATGCCTCTGCATTGGTTGCACCTACATTTTCCATAGAACGATTATTGGGAACAAATCCGATTGCTGTTTCTATCCCTGCAGGTGAAGAACCACCCTTTGTTGCAGACTTTGCCACAACAACTGCTGCAAATGGAAAACTGGAGTTATTACAGCATAAAAAGGGGAATACACCCCTGGGATGGGTTCAGACCAAAGAGGGACAGTCATCTGTGAATGCCGATGAGATAAAAAATGGGGGATCACTACTTCCATTGGGTGGCGACAGGGAACACGGCAGTCACAAAGGATATGGATTGGGTGCCATCGTCGATATCTTTTCCGGTGTATTGAGCGGGGCCAATTATGGCCCTTGGGTACCCCCTTTCCCAATTTACATACCAATGCCAGAATCAATGCCCGGCGAAGGCATCGGGCATTTCTTTGGGGCTATGCGAATAGATGCTTTTAGGCCAGCCGAAGCGTTTAAATCGAATATGGACAATTGGATACGACGGTTCCGCTCAGCTAAGACCATTCCTGGGAAAGAAAAGGTTTTGATACATGGTGACCCTGAAAGGGAAATGGAAAATGAACGGAAGAGGTCAGGTATCCCTGTTGCGGATACTGTTTTGGCAGACCTGCAGACTTTAGGAAAGAAATTCGGAATAACCCTTTAGGATTTATATTTACACCTTAAAATTTTTGGCCAATGAAAGTTATGAAGTTTGGAGGTACAAGCGTGGGTAAACCGCAGCGAATGAAAGAAGTAGCTACGCTGATACTGGGAAATGACGAAATTATCATCGTTGTATTGTCTGCGCTGAGCGGTACCACCAATGCCTTGTCAGAGATCAGTAATTCGCTGGCCAGGGGGGACAGGAGTGCAGCTAAAGAACAGATCGATGCACTGGAAAATCAGTATCATAATTTTATATCAGATCTGCTTAGCGACGAAAAGGGAATAAATAAAGCCAAAGCAGTTATTGCCGAACATTTCGAATTCCTGAACATCATTTTACGCATATCATTCAGTGAAGCACTCAATAAGGACCTACTGGCACAGGGCGAATTGCTGAGTACAAAATTATTTTGTATTTACCTGGATGAAATAATGGTATGCCATGTGCTGTTACCCGCTCTAGATTTCATGACGATTGATGCCAACGATGAACCCCAGATCGGAACCATCAGGGTAAAACTGTCCCAGTTGCTCCAACAATATCCGGGTAATAAGATATTTATCACCCAGGGTTATATCTGCCGCAACGCTAAGGGAGAAGTCGATAATCTGAAAAGAGGGGGAAGCGACTACAGCGCATCCCTGATAGCTGCAGCAGTGAATGCCTGTATTTGCGAGATCTGGACAGATATTGATGGTATGCATAATAATGATCCCAGGGTGGTTTCCACTACAAGGCCTATAGATCAATTGAGTTTTGAAGAAGCGGCTGAGCTTGCTTATTTCGGCGCCAAGATCCTTCATCCGGCCAGTATCTGGCCAGCTCAGATCTTTAATATACCTGTACAATTGCTCAATACTTTGCAACCGGCAGCAAAAGGAACGCTGGTTAGTGAAAAAGCTGGAAGTGTAGGCGTAAAAGCTGTAGCGGCTAAGGACGGTATCACCGCCATCAGGATCAAAAGCAGCCGTATGCTCCTGGCTTATGGATTCTTACGTAAGGTTTTTGAGGTCTTTGAAAAATACCGTACCTCCATTGACATGATTACTACTTCAGAAGTTGCAGTATCTGTAACAATAGACAATGATACCCATTTACCTGAAATCACCAGGGAGTTGGAGATTTATGGGACTGTGGAAACTGATGTCAACCAAACCATTGTTTCCATAGTAGGGAATGAAATATCAGAGACCGAAGATATTATGCATAAATTATTTGCTTCTGTGGCTGCGATCCCAATACGTATGGTCAGTTACGGCGGAAGCAGGCATAATATCTCTTTATTGATACCCAGAAAATATAAGGAAGAGACCCTTCGGTGTTTGAATAAGGGATTATTTGGGCTCGATTGATTTGTAAATCCCGGCTAAAAGGAGTTCTGGAAAACGGAATTTTGGATGGGGTGAATTTCTTTTATTATAAGGTTTCAAATACTAATCCCCAGTTTTCTATAAATAAAACTCATTAACCACGCAGGTCCTATCAATAAGAATTGTAAGTCCTTTAAAAAAGAAGGTTTCTTTCCTTCTACATGATGCCCGTAGAATTGACCGACCCAGGCCAGCAAAAAAAGAATCAGGCAAAAGATCCAAAGTGGTATGATACGGGAAAGTTCTATAAAATGACAGGCAATCAGGCAAAGCGATGAAAACAGCAGAAGTCCTACCCATAGTGTCCTGGACAGTCTGACATAGTAGATAATAGCAAATACCAACCCTATCACAGCGACATTCAGGGTAACCCCTCCTAAGGCCAAGGGAAGCTTTATACTGAATAGCATGCCAATGATGGAAAAAAAGATGACGGGTACACAGATCCAGTGTATGTTCTTATTGGTATCGTTCTGGTGACTATCTCCATATTCTTTCAGCCAGTCTTGTATCGATCTCATGTTTATCCTTTTTAGTCTTCTAAAGTTAATAAAACTGTTTAACAAATCCTTTGCAACAAATCAGGATACTCTAACGTAATAACCATGGTTTTTCATAGGATATTGGATTAAACGGGGCTGGATATTCATCCGGCCCCTTTTTAATACATTGATTATTATTAAATATATCTCTGATCTTCCTTTACATAGACTGGTCTGAAAGGGGTCAGCCAGGGGTCAGGGAGCATTCATATGTGTCAATAAACACAGATAATGGCTCCCTGGCCCGAACAATTACCGGAGCAGATACATAACAGGGTATACTTGATAGAGAGCATACTTTATATATTTTGATACAACAATATATTCCGGAGGAAGTTAATTTCTGCTTTTTTTGCATGAATGTGCTGGTGAGCAACTGGTTAGAGCCGGATATTTCTTAACATTCCGCTTAAATTCAATTCGGATAAATGGTTAGCATGAAATTGTGATTGAAGTAGGGGAATAAAGGTGTGTTCCGGCTTTACAACCACTTGCATGAATAATTTTCAATTTACAGGTCTTAAAAATTATTTTTAAGTTCTTTTGAATACAAGAATGAATTCCTGGTTTGATAAATTGCACAAAAGCAGACCTCAGATCAGCAATTGATCCCGGGTTATATGATCAACATGGCATCTCCATAGCTGAAGAACCGGTATTTATCCTTGATAGCCTTTTTATAGGCTTCCATCATGAGGTCATATCCCGCAAAGGCACAGGCCATAATGAGCAGGCTTGTTTTAGGCAAATGAAAATTGGTCACCAGTGCATCTGCTATATTGAAGTGATAGGGTGGATGAATAAAATGATTAGTCCAGCCTTCCGATGGCTTCAATAATTTTTGGGCGGTAAAGGAAGATTCCATGGCCCTCATGGTGGTAGTACCGATGGAACAGATTCTATTATTGTTCTCTTTAGCCTTATTGACGATCTTGCATGCATTTTCCTCTATATGGTAATACTCTGCATCCATTTTATGCTTGCTGAGATCTTCCACTTCTATGGGCCTGAAAGTTCCAAGTCCGGTATGAAGGGTCACTTCTGCAAAACGAATGCCTTTGATCTCCAGTCTTTTTATCAATTCCTTGCTGAAATGTAAACCGGCTGTAGGTGCAGCAACGGCGCCCTCATGTTTGGCATAAACGGTCTGGTAGCGCACTTTATCCTCCTCGTCAGGTTTGCGTTTGATATATTTAGGCAATGGTGTTTCGCCCATGATCTCCAGCATCTGCCGGAATTCATCTTCTGTGCCCTCCCATAAGAAGCGAATAGTCCGGCCACGGCTGGTAGTATTGTCGATCACTTCAGCCACCAGTTCATCATTTTCTCCGAAATATAATTTATTTCCCACACGTATCTTGCGGGCAGGGTCAACAATTACATCCCATAGTTTATTGGCTTTGTTCAGTTCCCTTAGTAAAAACACTTCAATCTTGGCCCCGGTTTTTTCCTTACGGCCGTACATGCGTGCAGGGAATACTTTGGTATTATTCACTACAAAAACATCTTTGTCATTGAAAAATTCAATCACTTCCCTGAAATGTCTGTTCTCGATCTGCCCGGTCTTACGGTGAATCACCATCATACGGCTTTCTTCACGTTTTTTGGTAGGGTTCTGGGCGATGAGGTTGAGGGGAAGGTCGAAGCGGAACTGAGATAATTTCATGTAACGGGGTTTAATTGATTATTTGTCACATGCCATAAACTGTAAGGTAAATTACAGGGATATGTAGCCCGGCGAGAGGCACTTATCATGTTACGGCATGATTTTAAGTGTGCAAAGTTACAAATAAAAAGTTCAATTCTCTCAAAACAATTGTTGACACCTTGAAGGATTAAAACGACTGAAATACCTTTCTTCCCGGTATGGCAGCAATAAGCCTTTGCGTATATTCATTTTCCGGATGGTTATATACCTTGTCTGATTCACCGGACTCAATAATTTTGCCCTTCTGCATCACCAGTATTCGGTCGCAGATGAAATGTACAACAGAAAGGTCATGTGATATGAAGATCGATGTGAAACCAAATTCAGCTTTAAGGTCATTCAGTAAATTCAAAACCTGGGCCTGTACACTAACATCAAGTGCTGATACGCTCTCGTCAAATACCAGGAATGAAGGTTCAAGTACCAGGGCCCTGGCAATACAGATCCTTTGCCTTTGACCACCGCTGAACTGGTGCGGATAGCGATTAAAATGGTCGGATTGCAGATTCACTTTTTCCAGCATTTCTATCACTTTTCTTTTACGTTCACTGTTGGATCCGAACAGGTTATGCATTTTTAAAGGTTCAAGAATTGCATTCCCAATAGTGATTCTCGGGTTCAATGAGCCGTAAGGGTCCTGGAATACGATTTGGAGATCTTTCCTCAAATGCCGTAGTTTGGCAGGACCAATTGTTGTGATGCTACTGTCATTCAGCACTATTTCACCGGTTACCGGTTTGATCAATTGCAGGATACATCTTCCTAAAGTAGTTTTCCCGCAACCGCTTTCTCCAACCAATCCGATTGTTTCTCCTTTTCTGACTGTAAAACTTACATCATCTACTGCCTTGAAGAATTGTCTGGACCTATCAAATACACGCTTTCTCATGGGGAAAGAAACAGAAATATGTTTTACTTCCAGAATGGGGGATGCTGTTGCTTTTTCCGGTTCTTCAGCCTGTAAGGAATGGATCACCTGATCGTTTGAATATTGCTCATTTGACCGTTCAGCCAGTTTTCTCTCTTGTCCGGTCTCATTCAGGAAATCATGAATTAAGGTCAGTCTTTTACCCTTGGGCTGACTAATGGGTCGGCAGGCAAGCAATGCTCTGGTATATGGATGAATG
>JANYAL010000163.1 GCA_025361325.1 Bacteroidota bacterium | reverse complement strand
TAATCACCCTTCCATGCTTTAACTAGTGCATAATCAGCCTCAAATGCTGATTCAAGGAGATATTCCTTCCCTTTAAATACCCTTACTTCCTTTCCAAATGCCACTTCGGTCCCAATACCCGCGGGAGTGAAGATGGCCGGCATTCCATAACCTGCTGCCAAACACCTAAATGCCAAAGTACCTTGGGGTATTAATTCTACTTCAAGCTCTCCAAGCAGCAACTGCCGTTCAAATTCAGCATTTTCACCAACGTAAGAAGAGATCATTTTCTTAACCTGTTTTTGTTTAAGCATCAGTCCGATTCCAAAATCATCCACTCCGGCATTATTAGAAATACAGGTAAGCTGTTTGATCCCCAATTTTACAATAGCATTTATACAATTCTCAGGAATACCACACAATCCGAAACCTCCGAGCATGATAATATCTCCGTCTTGTATACAGGAAATAGCTGAGACTGCATTATTGTAAACCTTTTTCATGCTTCATTTAGATAATTCAGGGTTAAAGCTTACTGCAGCATTTTTTTCCCTCAAAGCTTTATTGGTCAAACTATCCAATAATACTTTCATCAATACTGAATTTGATTTATAATAGTTGAAGCTGCCATAAAATTCATCCCTGCTTACGCCATCAATTGCAAATATCTGTTTTTGAAATTTTGCGTCTTCCACAGCCGTATTTTCAATATAGCCAGTTGCAGTTATGAAATGGCTTGAAAATGTTTCAGCAAGGACGATATCCCACAAAACTACCTGCATTTTATCAGGTTTTAGTATCGAATCAGGAGGTGTTTTTTTATCAAAGCATGAAAGCAGCATAATGATCATTGAAATGAAGATAAAGTACCGGATCATTTTAGTTCATCTTTATATTTTGAAGCATTTGTAAGATCCAGTCGTTGCAATAATTCAGAAGCACGCGCTTTATCCTGCTGTGGTGCTTTTGAGAATGTCTTTATCAATTCAGATGATTTACCCTGAAAGAAAAACTGGGTGATCATCTTATTCGGATTATCAGTAGCAAAATTATTCAGTAGATTCAAAACATTCAAAATCTCAGTTCTGGCGTTATTTTCGTCCTCATATAATTTATCCATTCCGCCACGATAATAATTGTAATAAACGTCATGTATGATAGTGTGCCTGCTGTTCAGCATATTTTCCACTAACCAATAGCGGTTTCGTACCCCGTCAAAAGCCTTCCACCCAGAAATGTTCCGTCCATCTGGGGCATTATTCACAATATTCTGAGCTTTCTGAAAATATGGCTCCCCACCCCGAAGCCCATAAGAATCATAATCGAATCCCAAAATCATGTATGCATAATAAGCAAACACTGCCGTCAAATTGGAAACAAGTGCATCCGTACCTGATATCCTGTTCTCATTGAATTCAAGCTGTTGAAAGTCCACATACTTAAATGAGATATTCTCATCCTGAAAATTTATAATTGGTGAAAGATAAGTACAGTTGAAAACCGGCCTGGCTGCTTGGATTGTCAGCGATGCATTATAAACATTGATATCATTAGTGGATTCAAGGTTTAACAAAAAATTACATTGTATTCTTTCATTGGGCAAGTAATTATCGGATGTCCATTTGTGATTATTCAATAAGTTATTTAATGCGGTCTGTAGTGTACGAAATGAGTTTTGATTCACATTATTTGCAACGCGGTTACTAACCACAGTTATCCTTGCCTGAAATTCCTGGGCAGAAGAATTTATTGTAAAACAGATAAAAAAAAGAAAAAAAATAAGTCTACGCATCCAATAAATTAATAATGCAATTAACTATATCTATAGCAACATCTTTCTTAGGCTTCTTCTCAAATTGAAGTTCATTCCCCTGCTTATCAAAAATAGTGATTTTGTTTGTATCGTAGCCAAAACCTGAACCTTCATCGAGTAATGAATTTAAGATTATAAGATCTGCGTTTTTCGATTTCAGCTTTTTTAAAGCATATTCCCGTTCATTCTTTGTTTCTAGTGCAAAACCAACCAATATCTGTCCATCTTTCTTTTTATTCCCAAGGCTGCTTAGAATGTCCGGGGACCTGGTAAGTTTGAGCTCAAATACAGGTTCCGATTTTTTAATTTTTTCAGGTTCAACAACTAACGGGGTGTAATCAGCTACTGCCGCAGTCATTACAGTAATATCCGCATCTGCAAATTTATTTTCACAAGTCATGAACATTTCTTTAGCTGTATTTACCCTTATAGTTTCAACTTCAGAAGTAACAATAATACTGGAAGGTCCCAAAATTAATGTAACGTTTGCACCTCTTCTATTCATTTCTTCTGCTATGGCAACACCCATCTTTCCGGTTGAATGGTTACCGATGAAACGTACAGGGTCAATAGGTTCATATGTAGGACCTGCAGTAACCAAAACTTTTTTACCCTTCAATTCCAGCCTTGTCGTAAAAAACTCATTCAGCCATTGAAAAATTGCTTCTGGCTCTTTCATTCTTCCTTCACCGGTAAATCCGCTTGCGAGTTCACCATTTTCTACAGGCAATATATAATTCCCGGACCCTTTGATCTTCAATATATTACTCTTTGTTGTGACATGCTTCCACATATCCTCATCCATAGCGGGAGCTGCTGCAACAGGACAAATAGCTGATAAATATACTGCCATAAGCAGATTATCACAATTCCCGTTCGCCATTTTTGATAAAGTATTACAACTCAATGGTGCAATGAGCATGATATCTGCCCATCGGCCAAGTAAGACATGATTGTTCCATGAATCATTATCGGCCAGACCAGAAATAATCGGATTCTTAGATAAAGTTGACAAAGAAAGCGGTGTCACAAAATTCTTAGAAGCTTCAGTCATAATTACCCTGACTTCTGCGCCGGCTTTAACCAGCAAACGGATTAAAATTGCAGATTTATAAGCTGCAATACTACCAGTGACACCAAGTAAGATTTTTTTACCTTTTAACATAAAAAAGTCCCGCCAGACAGTTAGCCTAACGGGTTAAAATTATGATTTCCCGGGGAAAAGTGCGGATTATTTATATAAACGTATTAACTGAACAGGTCCTCATCATTTTTTCTGAAATAAACTTTATCTTCCATGAATTCGGTTGTTGCAAGCAAAGAGGGGTTCGGCATTCGTTCATAAGCTTTAGATATCTCGATCTGTTCTTTATTTTCATGAATCTCTTCCAGACTATCCGTATGACTGGCAAATTCCTCCAGTTTATTGTGCAATTCCTCTTTGAGCGTTATATTGATCTGATTGGCACGCTTGGCAATTATAGCAATGGACTCATAAATATTACCTGTCTTTTCCTTGATATCAGATAATTTCTTGGGTTCAACAACATTGCTGGTATTAGCGCTTAACTGACGTCTGAGTTTGCTCATTTTTTATTTCTTTAATTTGATTTAGACTGAGATTCTTATAACTTTCCGCTTCTTTCAACAATTTACTCTCGGGATAACGGTCCACGAAATCTTCAAACTCGCTAATCACTTTTTCGTATCGTTCTACTTGTTTATCAATAATGCTTTCCTTCGCAAAACGGAAATAAGATTTTATGGTCATCAGTTTATAATCATCCCCTTTCGAAGATTCAGGATAATCATTAAGCAAGTTAGCAAAAGCAATAGCAGAAGCTCTGAATTGGCCTAGGTTATAGTATAATTCTGCAGACCTGTATTCTTTTTGTTCAAGCTTTATCCGGCATTTATCAATGATCTCTGTAGCTTCTTTATTCCTTGGTGAACCCGGGTGTGTGTTGATAAAGGTCTGCATCATTCCCATCGATTTACTGGTATTTACCTGTTCCAGTTCAACCTTTGGTGATTGTTTATAGAAACAATATGCGTGAAGGTAATCTACTTCCTCGGCCTTACTACTGTTGGGAAACACTTCCATGAAGCCTTTAAAGAGGTTCTCAGCATCACGATATTCATTCATATAATAAAAACAATAGGCGTCTTTATAATATAATTCTTCGAATTTAGCGGTTCCCTTAAAAACCGGGAATAACTCTTCATAAAGCTGCTGTGCAACCCTATATCGCTTATTCCCAAAATACTCATCTGCCATCTTTAGCTTATAATCATAATCCTTGCTCTTCATCAACTTGCTGTATTGATTAGTGCAAGAACCTGCCAAGAAAATTAAAAAAAAAGCGGCCGTAAGGACTATAATTGATCGCATAAAGGAATGCAAAATTAACATAAATAACCCAAATATGCCGGTTAATGTGGAAAATGCCAAAAACGTACAGTTAAGGATTTGATAAAGAATGAATTAAAGACCGATTCAACAAAAAAAAGCCTCCCGTAATCAGGAGGCTTAAAGCATATTTATTAACTATTAATTACATTTAATATCCACGTTATTCTGCAATCTCTTTAATTCTTTAGCATCCTTTATATCAGTTTTTACCTCACAGTTTACAGATATCCTTCCAGGTGTAATACCACCGGTAATCTGGAGGTAATCTTTAGCTGCACTCAGCTTTTTCTCACAAAGTGCCTTGCTGGATTTTGATGCAGAGGAAACACCAACCAAAGTGATGTTACAGTTGGGGCGTTCCTTCATTTTGGCTGCAATAGTCGCCAGCATGGATTTGTTTTCCATATTCAATACTGACGTGTTATTATCGAATGTAAGACTAGGGTAATCACATACACAAACAACATCAGTAGGTGGTGGTGGAACCTTTTTGCAGCACTCAGGGTCTGGACATTTGCCTACCCCATCTTTATCAACAGGCTGACAAATAGTTGGTGTAATCAGTTCTTTGTCAATACAATCCGGCACCCCGTCTCCATCTGTATCCCTGGAAACACCATGCGTATCAACCGGGCATCCTGCAGGCGTATTGGGTTCACGGTCCAAATGATCACAAACACCGTCGCCATCGGAATCAGGACAATCATTCTTTGGTATTTTAACGTGGCGGTGATTCATCAACTCATCATATGCATAATCCAGGGGATTCAGCCACCATAAAGGCTCAACAGATTTAGCACCAAGATTGAAATTCAATCCAATTGAAGCATAATTATAAGAATCGAAATCTCTAGTTAGAGCAGGATCACCCCAAGCTTGCTCCTGCCATTGTTGACCATCCAAGAGATCATCCTTTACAAAACTCCAACGATCTTCAATAGCCAGATTAATCCTTCTTCCAAGTTTGATAGCAACACCTGCAAGAACAGTACCAGAAGGTTTTAATGTATTATTACCGATTTTGGGGCGACGAACACCTGCATTCTCAGCAGGAGTTTCATAGGTATTATCCATACCCGCCTTTAATGCTTTCAAGATATCTTTTCTTTTTGTATATGCCCCAGTTCCGTATTGGTTATAAATATTATTGAATAATGTCCTGTAATTGTTACCATCTGAACCCAGCGCGTTTACCATAGTATTGTAAATAGTAGCACCTATACCACCGCCTGCATAAAGTATGATACCCGTTTTTTGCTTATGAAAGCGAATATTATTCAAAGTTACAATACCCTGAAGACCAAGATCCTGTAAATGGGTTTTATAATTGTAGTAGACATGGTCATTGGCAGGAGAAGTAACTCCATTATGATCAGTGTATAAAATTTGTCCGGCATCATTTCTTTGGGGTGAGAAATATCTTTTCCCAGCCGGTAGGTTTATATTCCAAGCAGAATTTCTGTTAAAATTATCAGATGAGGTCCATGCCTGACCTTTACCCCATCCATTCATATATTGCAGACGAAGGGAAAAAACATAGCCAAAAGCCTTTCTAACATGCGCTTCAAAACTTGTCTGTTGTATCTTATCCGGCAAGCCTATAACCGCAGGAAGGTCACCACTAATTGTAAACAGGCCTACTGATGCTCCAATCTCCCACATGTTACGTGGTTTAGCTGGAAAATTATATGAGTTGTTCCAGAATTCATTTGCCTGTGGCATCCTTTTCCTGGTGATGACAGAAGAATCATATACACTGCCTTTCCCCCCAACCTGGGCTGTTACACCAGAAGCTAGCAACATAAATATCCCAAATAACAGTTTGTTCTTTTTGCTTGCCATAATCTAATAGTTAATGAAATTTCTAAATATGTTAGTTTTGATTTAAAGCAAAAGTATCAAAAGAGCCTCAATATTCAAATTATTTTTATGATTTAATTATGAATTCACCTAAAGAAAATCTCTTGACTTTTCATTCCAAATGACCCTTTTTTCGTCAATTAAGTTGCATTCAAATTAAATATTCATAACCACTTATTTATTTAGATGACATAATTCAAAATACACAAGTTATTATTTTTACTTTGACAGGGCCTATTACTACACTATATTGCTTTCTTTTAAATATGAAATTCATAAAAAACGTAATAGGTGAGGAACTGGAAACTTTTGAAAAGAAGTTTGGGGAATCTGTTAAAAGCCAGACCCGTCTGCTGGATACAATAATGAAGTATATTATCAAAAGAAAAGGCAAACAGCTGAGACCGATGTTTGTATTCCTGAGTGCCAAATTACATGGAGAAGTGAATGAAAGCACTTACCGTGCTGCAGCACTGGTAGAATTATTGCATACCGCCACCCTGGTGCATGATGACGTGGTCGATGAATCTCTTGAACGTAGGGGATTTTTTTCAATTAATGCCATCTGGAAGAACAAGATCGCTGTCCTGGTAGGTGATTACCTCTTGTCAAAAGGGTTGTTGCTCTCCACAACCCATAATGATTTTGAGCACCTCCACCTCCTCTCTGAGGCTGTAAAACAAATGAGTGAAGGGGAATTACTGCAGATAGAAAAATCGCGTAAACTCAATTTAAAGGAAGATATCTATTTTGAGATCATCCGTAATAAAACTGCTTCACTACTGTCTTCTGCATGCGCAGTAGGTGCTTACAGCACCAGTAAGGATCAAACTATAACCCGTAAAATGAAATTGTTTGGGGAAAAAGCCGGAATTGCCTTCCAGATCAAGGACGACCTCTTTGATTATGGCAAAGAAGATATCGGCAAGCCAACAGGTAATGATATCAAAGAAAAAAAACTTACCCTTCCCCTGATTTATACACTAAATACCATTAACCCCGCTACTAAGCGGACATTAATCTATATCATAAAGAACGAAAACAGGATACCGGAAAAAGTGAAGTTTGTGATTGATACTGTTGTAGGAGCCGGAGGAATAAAATATGCAGAAGATCAGATGAATGCATATCGGGATGAGGCGTTGGCCATACTTTATGAATTCCCTGATGGCCCTATACGAGAAGCCCTTGAAGAACTGGTACGCTATACCACTGACAGAAAATATTAACTTTAACCGGCATTCCTTACCCTTTTTACAAAGCTGGAGCTTGATGGAAAAAAGATGGAAAATAGTACACCCTGTTGAAAGCATTGTCGATCGTTTACAACAAGCTCTTGCCATCAACCCTACCATCTGTTCAATTCTCGTTGACAGAGAAATCGACCAGTTAGACAAAGCAAAAGCATATTTCCGGCCAAAATTATCCGATCTTCATAACCCCTGGCTGATGAAAGATATGGACAAGGCAGTGAACCGTATCATCACTGCTTTTGAAAAACAAGAAAGGATACTTGTGTTCGGAGATTACGACGTTGACGGAACTACTGCGGTTGCCTGCATGTATAAATTCCTGTCCAGGATCTATGAACCCGAAATGCTGGAATTCTATATTCCCCACCGGTACCGAGAAGGTTATGGCATCAGTAAAGCAGGTATAGATTTTGCCAGAGATAGCGGTCACACACTAATCATTTCCCTGGACTGCGGTATCAAATCCGTAGATCATATTGCTTATGCTAAATCACTAGGCATCGATTTTATTGTTTGCGATCATCATTTGCCTGAACATGAATTGCCTGCCGCTGTAGCCATATTGAACCCCAAACAAATGGATTGCCCTTATCCCTATAAGGAATTATGCGGATGTGGTGTGGGTTTTAAACTAATTGCAGCACTAGCCAATCATTTTAACATCGATGAGGAACACTACCTCTGCTTTCTGGACCTGCTGGCCACCGCAATTGCAGCAGATATCGTACCCATAACCGGAGAGAACAGGATATTTGCCTGGCATGGTCTTAAAAAGATTAATGCGTATCCAAACCCGGGAATAAAAGCACTGATCAAATTAGGTAACATCCAAAAAGAATTATCCATCAACAACGTCGTATTCGTCATTGCACCCCGGGTAAATGCAGCCGGGAGAATGGATGATGCCAGAAAGGCTGTGGAATTATTCATTGAAGAAGATGGGGAGCGGGCAATGGAATTTGCTGCCATGCTGCACAGCGATAATACCGACCGCAAAGAGGCAGACAACAGTATCACTGCTGAGGCCCTGGATATGATACGGTCCGATCTTACCCTGGCCCAAAAGAAAACAACAGTGGTTTTCAAAGAAACCTGGCATAAGGGTGTAGTTGGAATAGTGGCCAGCCGGTTAATTGAAAACCATTACCGGCCCACTGTGGTCCTTACCCAAAGCGGAGAGGTAGTGACAGGTAGCGCACGCAGTGTTCCCGGCTTTAATCTGTATGAGGCGGTTCATGCCTGCAGGGAATATCTGCTGGGGTATGGTGGACATTTTGCCGCAGCCGGACTCTCCCTTTTACGCGAGAACCTGGAAGCATTTACGCGTAAATTCGAGGAGGTAGTCAACGCTTCCATTGATGAGCGTTTACTGATCCCGGAGATCGTCATAGATGCAGAATTGTCGTTCAACGAAATAACCCGTTCTTTCTACAATATACTTTGCCAGATGGAACCATTCGGGCCCGGAAACATGCGACCGGTGTTCATTGCAAGAAATGTAACGGATACCGGGTATTCCAAAATAGCAAAAGAAAATCATATCCGGTTTGTAGTGAAACAGGGTAATATTTCCTTCACCGGAATAGGTTTTAACCTGGCCCATAAATTCCAACTGCTTAAAAAACCTGTTGACCTGGTATTCACGGTAGATGAGAATGAATGGAATGGTAATATAAACCTTCAGTTGAAAGTCGTTGATCTCCGGCGAAGTGAATAATTATGTTCCGAAATATATTGATAAAGGATTTCTATGTTCAAATTCACAAAATATTTCATTTACCTGGCCTATAACTGGAATATTAAAATTGCCCGGTACATCATTGCAGAAGAGGTAAAAGGAGAAAAAAAATACGGAATCAATACCACCGGTGCCGACGAATTAGGCAGGCTTAAAAAAAAGGGTATCGAAATCTCCCATGCCACGATCTACATGCCCGTAAGTTATGAACTGCTCGTAGAAGCTTTTGAACAATTGAGACTTTTGTTCCCGGTTGCGGATGAACGAAAAGGAATAGCATTAAAACATATTGTAGATATTGGGTGCGGTAAGGGCAGAGCCCTGTGCGTGGCAGCCTCGTATGGCTTTCAAAAACTAACCGGGATTGATTTTTCTGAACATTTGTGCTTAGCCGCAAGGAATAACCTGCAGATCACCAGTCAAAAATTTTCCTCAATTGATTTTTCCGTCATCAATAATGATGCTTTTTACTTTGAGTTCCCGAAAGATGCTGACTGTATCTTCCTATTCAACCCATTCGACGAAGTTATCATGAGCGGGGTTGTGAAAAATATGCACATCAGCCTTCAACAACATCCCAGGAAAATAGCAGTGATTTATATAAATCCCATCTACAAGGACCAGTTCCTGAAAACAGGATTCAAAGAATCATATCACTTCAAAAAAATAAAGTACCTGGAAGTATCCATTCTTACCAATTGAACGAACAACGACCAACTCACCGGATCATCCCGGATCAGTTCATCAATTCCACACTCCTGTTTATAAAGTTCGTCAAACTGGTACCTTTAAGCAACCCCTGCGACAATAGGGCCAGGTCGGCAAGATTATGTGCCCATTTTTCCTGCTTTTCCTTTTCTATCGTGGCCAGAATACTCCTGTATACCGGATGATTGCCATTCACAGTAAGGTTCACTTCATCCGGCATATTCGCATAAAATGCACCCATCCCACCCTGCATGGTGGCCATGTCTTTCATACGCCGCATGAACTCAGGACGGGTAGCTATAACCGGCGGGGCATCAGTACTCAGACCCTTTATTTCAACCGTTATATTCAATTCGGGGATCTTCATACCGAATAATTCCTTCAGTTTTTCCGCATCTTCCTTACTTAAAACACTTTCTCCCGATTCCTGTTTATCAATAAGATTATCTACTATATCACTGTCGACCCTGGTGAAAACGATATTCTCCCATTTCATCTCCATCTGGTTGATAAAACCATTGTCTATAATGGTACCCATTTTTATGACCACGAATCCTTTTACGAGTGCCTGCTGTATAAAGGCATCCTGCTGCACAGGATCTGTAGTGTACAGGATCACCTGCTTGCCATCCTTGTTTTTTTGCAGTGTTTCCGTTTCCAGTTTATACTCTTCGAGCGTCTGATACTTGCCGGCTGTGGTTTCCATGACCAGGAACCTGTTCGCTTTTTCAAGGAACTTGTCATCGGTCATCATGCCATATTTTACAAAAAGCCCCAGGCTTTCCCATTTTTCCTCAATGGCCTTGCGGTCGTTGTTGAAGATATCTTCCAGTTTGTCGGCCACTTTCTTTGTGATGTGCGCATTGATCTTGCGTACGTTGGGATCACCCTGCAAATAACTCCTGCTTACATTAAGAGGAATGTCGGGACTATCTATGACCCCATGAAGCAACATTAAGAATTCGGGCACGATATCCTTTACTTCATCAGTTACAAACACCTGGTTGGAGTACAACTGTATCTTGTCCTTCTGTATTTCATAGCTTTGCTTGATCTTGGGAAAGTACAGAATACCGGTAAGGTTGAACGGATAATCCACATTCAGATGAATCCAAAACAAAGGAGGTTCGCTATAGGGGTATAGTTCTTTATAAAAATTCCGGTAATCCTCATCCGTCAGTTCCGAAGGCTTCCTGGTCCATGCCGGCGTTGGGTTGTTCACCTGCTTATCTTCAAAGAAGATGGGCACGGGCAGGAACCGGCAGAATCTCTCCAATACAGCTTTAATTCGCTGCGGTTCCAGAAATTCACTGCTTTCGTCATTCAGGTACAATACGATGTCGGTACCCCTTTTCTTCTTTTTTGTGTCCGCCAGGGTAAACTCAGGACTTCCATCACACTCCCATTTAACCGGAACGGCATCTTCCTTGTAAGATCTAGTTATCACTTCCACCTTATCACTCACCATAAATGAAGAATAGAAACCAAGACCGAAATGCCCGATGATATTGGCTTCATTCTGGCCTTTGTATTTTTCAAGGAATTCCTCCGCACTGCTGAAAGCGACCTGGTTCAGGTATTTATCTACTTCCGCTCCTGTCATCCCGATACCCATATCGGAAATTGTAAGGGTCTTCTTTTTGGCATCAATTTTCAGATCAATCCGCAATTCCCCCAGTTCTCCCTTCAGTTCACCGATAGAAGAAAGCGTCTTTAATTTCTGTGTGGCATCCACGGCATTGCTTACGAGCTCCCGGATAAAGATGTCGTGCTCACTGTACAGGAATTTCTTGATGATCGGAAAAATATTCTCAGTATGTACCCGTATACTACCTTTTTGCATATATTTTTTCAAGGCAGGAATCAAATAAAATGCCAGAGTGACCTATCTGACAGGATGACGGCAGATCTATTAATCTCATATAACCTCAAAAAAATAATGGCATTAACGCAAAACAACAAGTCAGGATTAGTATAAACAAAATACCCAAAGGGTATATTGCCTGGTCAGGATCTTATATTATTCAGGACAAGCGCATGACAGGCTGGAAAACTGTGCTATCCATTCACTCAGCTCTAGGTGGTTACAATGATGATCTGCTCATTGGTAAGCAATGGCTGGTTCCTGAACCGCAAAACTATATTGCCGGTGGTGATTACATCTTTCTGGCAATACGTCACAATGCGCTGCAGGTTTTTCTCCCGGTAGTACACATCAGCCACCATGCTTCCGTCTATATCATCCTTGGGCGAAGGAACGTTCAGCGCCGCAGCCAGCAGTTTCAATGATGTAAAATTCTTATAGTCCCCGAACCGCCAGTACTGAAAAGTGTCTATAAGATTGGTCTCCCAGGGTTTCATGTTCTGAAAATCGAGATACGGGGGTATGGGCAATGCATTCACCAGCAACCTCCTGCATATAAACGGAATATCGAATTCCTTGATGTTATGCCCGGTGAAACTCCAATTACCGTTACCGGATTCGATCACATGAAGTGTTTTTAGAAAATCGGCCAGCAGCAATTTTTCATCACTTCCATAAAAGGATTTTAAACGTAGCTGAAGCGCACCGCCGTCTTTTTTGAAATACCCGATACTGATGCAGATGATCCTGGCGAATTCTGCCATCACACCGGCACGCTGCGAATAGTAAGAAGCGGCTGTTGTATTTTCAGGAAGCAACCGTTGCACTTTTTCTTCCCATAACTTTTTCCAGTCATCGGGTAAAGTATCAAAATCTTCTTGTTGCGGTACTGTTTCAATATCGATCAGGAGCAGGTTTTCCAGCCTCAAGTTTTGCATAGTGGGTGATTAAGCCCCTAATTTACAAAGTGATCGCTTAAAATACAAGTTGGTTTTGGGTTTATAGTATATGGTTCCTGGTTTGCAGTTCATAATATGAACTAAATTATGAATACCATATTAATGATTACCAAATATGTATCTACACTTTCTGGGAGGGGGATGGACCAAAAGGGATTTGGGCAGGGGTCAGGGGGGA
>JANYAL010000160.1 GCA_025361325.1 Bacteroidota bacterium | reverse complement strand
CTGCTTTAGCCCTTGCACCACCGGCAGAGGAACCGATCTTTAAAATATCACTCAATGCTTTTGTTTCATCGCCGGAAAGATTGGTGTTAAAATCCTGCCTGCCAGAGCGTATTTCCTGTGCAACATGTATCAGACTGTCTAATTCAATTTTGGTAGCACTATTATTTGTTTTAGGCACAACAGGTTCAAATTCTAATACCCCATACCTCTTTTACCTATAAAACAAAGAAGTTCTACCGGGTTCATACTATCGGCAGGGCGGCCATTTCGTGAAAGCCAGGCATTTATCACGCTGTTACCATATTTATCGGGCAATACATCAGCCAGCAAACCCGGTAAGCCTTTGAATGTAGTTGTGCGGCTTAATTCAGGGATTGAAAACACCCGTTTTGCTGCATCAGCAATCGGCATTTTCAAAGGCGATAAATCCCACTTGTTTGTAAGAAATGAGGATTCAAATTCAAAAGAAGCTAACTCTGTATCCATATCCCATGCAATGGCTCCAACCCGCTTGTTCCAAATGTTGATGAATGCAGTTGTTATCATTACCAGTCGCTTTTAGGTTTTTCGATTCCGGGGGCTTTTTTATTGCTTGCCCTCTGCCGCTTTTTCTGGTCAATTTTAGCCAATTGCAGCGGACTGAGCTGTTGCCTTATTTCAAAATTTTGAAACAAGTGGAGTTGCTCTAAAGCCCTTAATATTTGAATAAAAGACAGTAGTGTGCCGCCGCCGCCATTTTCAACCTGCACCATTGTAGAGCGGTTGATGCCCGCCGCAACTGCCACCTGCTGCTGCGTTTTGTTTTGCTGTAGCCGGGTTTGTTGAATGAAGTTGCCCAATACCTTCAAAATTGCCGGGTCACTCATTGCGTACCAGTATTTGATGTCTTTTTCCATCGTTAAATGCATTATTTGTGAATATTGTTGGTGATTGCCAGCAATTTAATTAGTCTATTTTGTTGGCAAGTTCCATCACAAATGTACAATATTGCCTTTAATGATGGATATATCCGACATTTATTTGCATTTTAAGTAAAGCATTTTATATTTAAAGTGTTGGGGGATCATGCAACGGCTTATTAATAACCTGGCCGTAAGCATAGTTTGAGACCAACAATATAAGTAATGATATTTTTCTCATAAAACAATCATGCTCCAACGAGCAGATATTATCATTTTGTAAAGTTAATTAATAGGTTAGTGTTATTCCAGCTCCCAATCCCATATCACTATCATAGTGGGTGGAAAAGGAAAAATATTTTGAAACAATATACCTCAACCCTACTATATATTCTTTATCGGTATTTATCATCATGCTAAAGCGTAAGCGACTGGAAAATGGCACATCCTGCCTGCCAAGCTGAAAACGAAATTTTCCATTACCATCAATTCTCGTATCTGCAATAAATAGCATCGGTAACGTATAAGCTAGACCCGCTACAACCGTATGACGGTTATTTTTATTGCTTGTTTGCCCCAGCCAGGTTTTTTCCTCTCCCCCAAATATGTTTTTTGGGCCTCCCGGTATTTTGTAATGGTAGTCAAATCCCGCATACACATACCACCACTGCATCCTACCCAGGTAGCGCCCAACCATCGTTTCGCTTTCGTATCCATGCATATCGTGATATCCAAGGTGCCACATAGTGCTTAATTTCCAACGGGTTTGTGCCAGCATGGCTTCTCCATCGCTGCCATTGTATTCAACACCAATTTTTGTCATAAAATGAAAGCTATTATCATCAGCATTTAATTTTCGCTTAGCCAGCTTAGGGTCAGGAATATCAGGATTAGACAGATTGTTATCGTATCGGAAAATTCTACCCATACCACTCATCATATGGTATAAAATATGACAATGGAAAAACCAATCGCCACCATCTTCATTCGCTGCAAATTCGATGGTATCTCTTTCCATTGGCATAATGTCAATAATATTTTTCATCGGTGCATATTCACCCTGACCGTTCAACAACCTGAAATCGTGCCCATGCAAGTGCATGGGGTGACGCATCATTGAGTTATTGAAGAGAATGATCCTGAGATTTTCACCTTTTTTTATCAATATTCTATCCGATTCTGAAACAGTTTTATTATCGAGGGTCCAAACATAACGATTCATATTTCCAGTCAGATCAAATTTTAATTCTCGCATAGGGCCAGTGGGCAAAGTAGTTTTTTCCGGCGTACGAAGCATTCCATAGTTGAGCGTTACAATATCTGAGTTGTTTGCTGGCATATCCATTTCTGGCATATTGCTGTTTTTCGTTTGCATATTCTGCATGGTATCCTTAGCGTTTTCAGGGCCGGTTACTTCAGGATACATTACTGTATTCATATCCATTGTCTGGTTGCTCATTTCCATTCCCATCGTTTTCATATTCCCTTTCATATCCATCATGTCGTTCATCATTTTCATGCCTGCGAAATATTTTAGTTTGGGCAGTCGTGTCGCGGGCATTTTCATACCGCTACCCAACCAGAGTGAGGCTGATCTTGTACGATCTTCGGGAGTCACTAAAAATTCATAACTCATATTGTCAGGAATGGTTACTATAACATCATAAGTTTCTGATACAGCAATGATCAATCTGTCTACTTCAATGGGGTCTAGGTCATTGCCATCCGAAGCCACTACTGTCATTTTTCCCCCTGACCAGTTAAGCCAGAAATAATCTGATGCCCCTGAATTAATTATTCGCAGCCTCACTTTATTTCCGGCCTTGAATTGCGATTGTTCATTTTGGTTCTTTCCATTGATCAGGATATTATCATAATACACATCGCTCACATCCATTGCATTCATCCGCTTCCATTCATTAGTAAGCTTGGTTTTAAGATGCCCCTTTTTTATGGCTTCTACATAACTCTGTGTACTTCCTTTTTTAATAGCAAACCAATCAGTGGCATTCTTTAAGGTGCGATGTACTTCTTCAGGTTTCATATCGATCCATTCACTGATCACCAACGGAATTGTAGGAATGTCCCATTCTGCTTTTCTTTTCTTCATTATTAAGGCTCCATACATGCCGACCTGTTCCTGCAAATTAGTATGGCTGTGGTACCAGTGAGTACCAGTTTGCACAATTGGAAAAGTGTATAAATAGGTAGTGTGGGGTTTTATGGGCATCTGTGTAAGGTTAGGTACACCATCCATACGGTTGGGCAGGAAGAGGCCATGCCAATGCAACGATGTTTCTTCATTCATTTCGTTATGAACCCATATTTCAGCAGTGTCGCTTTCGGTAAATGTGAGTGTTGGCATGGGGATCTGTCCGTTTACTGCAATAGCTCTTTTGTTTTTTTTTCCGAAGGTTACCATTGTATCCCTGATATACAGATCGTAGCGCACTGTATGGGGAGGATCTGTTGCTGCAATGGGTTTTATAGTACCAAGATTTGCTTTTGCTGTTTTAATACTTAGCTGTAAGTCACTATTATCTCCCAGATTCATATCCTCCATTTTTTCAGGCTCTTTCTTCATCGGCATTTTCATTGTATCCTTTTTCATATTATCCATGCTATTTGAACCGTCCGGTTTATTTGTTGATGGCTGAATGATTGTCTTTGGTTTTTCTTTGATCAATTTCATACCACATATCGGACAATTAGCGGGTTTTGTTGCGTGGATTTGCAGATGCATGGGACAAGTATATGTTACTGGCTGCGCAAGGAAGGTATCCACCGGTATTTTCATTTTGCCGACAGTTTCGCTATTTTCCTTGATTAGTTTCATCTGTTTAGCCGTATCCTTTGGCATTTGTATTTCAGGCTGTCTATTGATCACTGGCTTTGTAACGTTCTTAGGTTTTTCTTTAACCAGTTTCATCCTGCATATAGGACAGTTGCCTGGTTTGGTTGCGTGGAGTTGAGGATGCATGGGACAAGTATATGCTACAGGTTGTGACTGCTTGATTTCTTTTTTTGACATGTCCATGTCCTTCATATCCTGGGCACAAGCCAAAGAATAATTTGC
>JANYAL010000117.1 GCA_025361325.1 Bacteroidota bacterium | reverse complement strand
AGGAAGCCGGCTCTCATTGGTATCGTCATTTTCGTCCTCATCATTGCTTTCCATATATACTTTGAGGAATCCATCGAATTTCAGCACTTCACCGCCGGCCGTCAGTTCTTCATTATTGGTTGTGATTTGTATCTTAGCCGTAGTCTTTTCCAGTTCTGCATCGCTCATCTGCGAAGCAATGGTACGTTTCCATATCAGCTCATATAAACGGTTCAGGTCATTATCGGCAACCGTATTGTTTTCCATATAGGTAGGTCGTATGGCCTCATGGGCTTCCTGCGCATTTTCATTCTTGTTCTTGTATTTGCGGACCTGCAGGTAATCCTTTCCGAAATTCTTCGAAATCTCTGATTTAATGGAATCCATGGCCGTTTCACTCAGGTTAACACTGTCGGTACGCATGTACGTGATCTTACCGCTTTCATATAATTTTTGTGCCAGAAGCATGGTCTTGCTTACCCCGTATCCCAGTTTACGGCTGGCTTCCTGTTGCAGGGTGGAAGTAGTGAAGGGTGCTGCAGGGGTTCTCTTGCCCGGTTTAACCTGGATGTCTTTTACGATGTAAATTGCGCCAATACAGCTTGTAAGGAATTTTTCGGCATCAGTGGCATTTGCATA
Source organism: Bacteroidota bacterium (assembly GCA_025361325.1). Classification (GTDB taxonomy): domain Bacteria; phylum Bacteroidota; class Bacteroidia; order Chitinophagales; family Chitinophagaceae; genus Ferruginibacter. The sequence continues at coordinate 6,662 of JANYAL010000117.1, read as the reverse complement.
TTTGTTCCCTTCAGCTTTGAATCCTACTGCACGTTCACTGATATCAAGCGCGGACAAATAAGCCTCCACTTTAAAGTTGCTTACCGGAACGAACTGGTTGATCTCCCTTTCTTTTTCCACGATCAGTTTAACGGCTACACTTTGAACCCTGCCTGCGCTCAAGCCTCCTTGCATACCAATCTTCTTCCACAAAACGGGACTCAGTTCAAAGCCTACGATCCGGTCCAGTATACGGCGGGCCTGTTGTGCATTCACAAGGTCCATATTGATATGCCGGGGATTCAATACTGCATTTTCTATGGCGGGTTTCGTGATCTCGTGGAAAACAATCCGTTTGGTTTTCTTTACATCAAGTCCTAACACTTCCGATAAATGCCAGCTTATACTTTCCCCTTCGCGGTCCTCATCCGATGCGAGCCATACTTCCTTACTTTTTTTGGCGATGCTCTTCAGTTCCCGCACCACTTTTTCTTTTTCTGCGGGCACAATATATTTGGGTTTGAAATTATTGTTGACATCAATACCCATGTCGTTCTTTTCCAGGTCACGTATATGACCATAACAGCTTTTCACCTCAAAGTCTTTTCCAAGGATCCCTTCAATAGTCTTTGCCTTTGCAGGAGACTCTACGATCAACAGGTTTTTAGCCATATAGTTGGTAATATATTTTTGTAATTTGCGATCCAGGTGTTACACGGTTCCAACGATCCTGATCAGGTTCCAGACCGGTCTGAGCAACATACTTTTTGTAAAATAATTTACTGGTCTCCGGGCCGGATTTACTGCAATATTAGCGTAAAATTGAAAAATCAAAATTATTCTTTGAAAAATTGATTGGATCAAGCAGCATTAAAAGTGATCAGCCACTATTTTTTTTATGAACTGATCATGATATATTTTCCGGTGTCCCAATCCTTTGGTAATTACAAATTCTATATTCGGTTGTCCGTCCGATTTTACGTTCAAGGCATCCTGTACCGGTGTTATCTTATCCTCCTTATCATGGATCCACAATACACGGGCACTGATGCTCCGGATGGCCCTTCGAATTGAAAACCAGGCAATCTCCTTTCCGAACATCCTGATTATGATCTTTTCGAATTCCTGACGCACTTTTTTGTCATGCAGTCGCAACATGGCAAAAGCATTATCCACAGCCGAGGTTGTTTCTGTAGCCGGCGCTAAAAAGACGATCATTGTGTCCGGATCCAGTTCTTTCTGTTCCAGGGCAAGGCTAAGGGCAAGGCATCCGAATGAATGGCCAATGAATCCATTGAATGGTCCATATCTTTTTATCACCTCGTTGATCATTTCACTGTACTCCAGCGCATTGGTATGCTTTCCATCACTGCTACCATGCGCAGGTGCATCAAATGCAATTATTTCATAACCCTTGTCGGACATCATCCTGGCATAGGGTTGAAATTTGAGTGCTTCGGATCCGAAGCCATGCAAAAGAAGTATCTTTTTTTTCTGCGGATGATTCCACCGGTATCCCCTGATGGTGATGCCCTTCCTCTTTTCCTTCAAAGGAAACATAGTAAAACTCAATTCATTGGCTTGTTCATGACTCCTGCTTGTATGTTTCCTGGAAAAAGGAGTACAGAAGGCATCAAAAGCCATTTCAGCAGCTCTTCGGCTGGATATCATGGATAAAACTTTAATTTTGGTGCGTATATATCCGATCGCCAGATTTGGGGGTATTTTCATCGGCATCTAAGTTACGAATTATGAATGTAGTCATTATTGGTTCGGGGAATGTAGCAAACGTTTTAGGACACATGATCTTAAATTCCCGGCATAACATAATGCAGGTCGTAAGCCCCGAACTAGCACATGCAAAACTGCTTGCAGATGACCTGCATTGTGCATATACAAACAAGATTTCAAATATTAACAGGGGTGCCGACCTCTATCTTATTGCGATCACTGACTGTGCCCTGCCCGGATTGAAGAATCATTTATCACTCGGTAGTTCGATAGTGGTACATACTGCGGGTTCAGTTCCCTGCGATGTCCTTAACGGTATATCATTGAATTATGGTGTTCTGTATCCCTTACAGAGTCTTTACCGGGGAATGGACCTCTCTGTGGTTGTTCCCTTACTTATAGATGGTAATTCTGCAACTACAGTTCATGTTATCGGGGACTTCGCACGAACCCTTTCATCACTTGTTTCTGTTGCACATGATGCGGAGAGACTGAAATTGCATGTTGCAGCTGTGCTGGTAAATAACTTTACCAATCATTTGTATGCCATGGCTGAAACATTCTGCAGTACGGAACGGATTGATTTCAATATGCTGAAACCTCTTATACGGGAAACTGCGAACCGCATCACCACCCAATCTGCATTATCAATACAGACCGGACCTGCAAAAAGAAAGGATCGGATGACCATAGAGAAGCATCTTAGTTTACTCAGTATGTATCCGGAAATCCGGGATATATATATAAAGATGACGGATAGCATTATGGGAAAATGAAACAAACTGAATATACACTCCTTAATAAGGTATCAAGTGTTTTTTTCTATTTCCTGGGTATTACAATATCTGTCTGTACTTTGTAGGGATCTAGCGGTTTCCCTTTTTTGCCGACCGGATCAGTTATATAGATTTCAAATGGAGTATCTGCAGCGTTCTTGTTATGGTCCTTTAACCAGTCTTCCAGCGCATCATAACCAAAATGTAATAGATCGTAAGGCCCGTAAAAGTGAGCGATAACGGCACTGTCTGTTCTGAGCTCCTTTATCATTACTCCCGGGGGCAATTTTTGAGGTCTTACATTTACGGGTATTCCGGCCTCAAAGTAGAAAGGAGCTTTCCGGGTACTGAACCATGCCATGGGCTGCCCGGTCCTTTTTATAGGATTCTTTTTAAAGCATTCACTTAGTCTGGCCCCGTAGATCTGGGCAAGTTTGAGACTGACCCTTTCATAGGTACGGGCACTGTCTTTAATATATATTATTATCTTCCTGGAACTGATGGTATCTACTATATTAATAATTGGTGGCTTTTGGGTGTATTTTACCGGACGAACCTGGTTCAAAACTGGTTTCTTTACAATAACCCCGCTGTCTTTTTTCTGTTCCAACGAATCTCCTTTTTCCGAAGAATGGCAGGACGTAAGTAAATAGATCACTATTAAGTAATGTAATACTGTATTTTTCATGTACACTGCTATCATTGAGAGGTATGAAAAATAATACTTTATTGTTTGTTTCAAAAACAATTTTTCATTAAAATTTGTTGATGCGTACCTGAGGTTTGTTATTTTCCTTATTTGGTAATAAAAAACAGGGCGATATTCCGAAATTTGCCATCTATGTACAAGATCAGATTCTCATTTGAGCAGAAAGGCCTGGAACCAATTAGACTGGAACAGGTTGCAGCCGGACAATCCCTTCTGGAAGTAGCCCTTATCCATGATATCGAACTGCACCACAATTGTGGTGGGGTTTGTGCATGCAGTACCTGTCATGTATATATTGAAAAGGGGGAGGAAAACCTGGAGGAACTCAGTGAAAAGGAAGAGGATTTTATTGACAGGGCTGTAAATCCAAGGATCAATTCCAGGCTGGGTTGCCAGTGTGTACTTCTCGATGGTGAAGGGCAGATAGAAGTTACTTTGCCCGACCAGACGCAATTTTTGGGTGAATAAAGAAAAGATCCCCTTATTGCCGCGACTTATTATTTTTATAAGTATGATCCAATAACATCATACATAAAATTCACTACCATGACCTTTGAGCTCCCCATCCACTGGAACGACTATGAAGATATAGCTATGAAGCTCTACGAACGGTTTGGTGATGATTTTGGGGAAAGCCATATATACAGGATACGCTTTACCGACCTGCATAAATGGGTAATGGAGATCACGAATTTCAAGGGTAAATCTGAGGAAAGCAATGAAGGACATCTTGAAATGATACAAAGCACCTGGGTATATGAGTGGCGGGATAACCAAAAATAAACTTTGATAAAAGATAATGTTTATAAGGAACAATAATCTGCAGGATCGGACCAGCGTTTGCAAATAGGTAGTTTTACCTCCATCCAAATCAGTAATTTAGCAGTCCGATGAACATATTAGAGAGATTCACACCCATAAAGACCTTTGTTTTTGACGTTGATGGTGTACTTACCGACGGGAATTTATTGATCCTGGAGGATGGCCAGATGGCCCGTACCATGAATATCAAAGACGGATTTGCCCTCCAACTTGCCATCAAAAATGGATACCGGGTATTGGTGCTTTCCGGTGCCTCCCTAAATGCTACAAATGAAAGACTGAATAAGCTGGGTATAACAGATTGTTTTTTTGGAACGTTTAACAAAAAGGGAAAGCTGATGGAATATGTACAATTGCACCAGCTTAAATGGCCAGAGATACTATTCATGGGCGATGACATTCCTGATCTGGAAGCCATGCAGCTGGTGGGTCTTCCCTGCTGTCCTTCCGATGCAGTAACTCAGATCAAAAATATTTCCCTGTACATCTCGCCTGAATCAGGCGGCAAAGGATGTGTCCGGGATGTGATTGAGAAAGTATTGCAACTCAATGGTGACTGGGCCATGGATACAGGCATTATATCTAAATGACACAATGAACCTTGTTGAATATATGAATGCCTTTCCTTAAAGGAATACGATGTAAGCGGAACATTTTCCGCATCCTTAAGCTGTTGCCAATATCGGGTTTGTTTCCTTACTTTCGTCTCTGAAACATCAACATGAAATTATTCTTAGCCTTTCTTCGTTTGATCCGTTGGCACAACATGTTATTCATTATTTTTACCCAATGCTTATATTATTATTGTATTGTTCTGCGTGTTGAAATTCCCCCTTCCGGCAACTCATTTAGCAGCCGTTTATTCATGTACCTGATGATTGCTTCTGTACTGATCGCCGCGGCAGGATATGTGATCAATGATTATTTTGACCTGAACATTGACCGGGTAAATAAGCCAGGCCGGATAGTCATCGAAAAAGCCATTAAACGCAGGTGGGCAATAATTTGGCATATTTTTTTATCGCTTGCCGGACTACTGCTCAGTTTTTATATCGACCTCAAAGCACATACTTTTTGGCTGGGTCTGTTAAACCTGTTTTGTATTGTACTGCTTTTCGGATATTCAGTCACACTTAAAAGGAAATTACTCATCGGTAATTTAGTGATTTCCCTGTTGACAGCCTGGGTGATCATGGTGGTTTACCTCTGCTTTCAGCAGGATCTTCTCAGCCATTCCCTGCTGGTAAAACCTGACCCGAACATCAGCAGCAGGCTAACCCGCATGACCTTGCTTTATACAGGTTTTGCCTTTGTTATTTCACTGATCCGTGAAGCGGTTAAAGATATGGAGGATATGGAAGGCGATGCCAGGTATGGCTGTAAGACCATGCCCATTGTATGGAAGATACCTGCAGCGAAAGTATATGTAGGCGTGTGGGTAATTGTACTGATTGGGGTCCTGGTCATCGTTCAATTTTATGTATTGTTGTTTGGCTGGTGGTGGAGTGCGGTATATTGTCTGTTGCTCATAATTATTCCGTTGGCCTGGATATTGCGAGCACTTTACCGTGCAAAAGTATCTTACGACTATCATGTGCTTAGCATGGTGATAAAAGGTGTGATGCTGTCCGGTATTTTATCAATGTTATTTTTTAAACTATACGCATAGCTACTTACCTATATGCAAAAGATCATCTTAGCATCCCGGTCACCCCGGCGCAAACAGTTGCTGGAATGGGCAGAAGTGCCTTTTGAAGTTCGTGTCCATGAAACTGAAGAGACCTATCCGGAAGGCCTGTCCCGCACGGAAACTGCCATTCATATTGCCAGGAATAAGGCACTGGCAGTACGAACAGACTTGCTGAATGATAAGGTTCCGGTAATTCGGACAATTCTTGCCGCCGATACGATTGTGGTATTACATGGTAAGATCATTGGCAAACCGGTAGATCGCCAGGATGCGATTGATATGCTGACAGACTTATCTGAACAGCATCACCAGGTCATTACGGGTGTGGTCATTTTGCAAGGTGACCAAGAGACAGCATTTGCCGATACCACTGATGTTGTCTTTCATACTTTAACAAGTGATCAGATCGTTTTCTATGTTGACAAATACAAGCCTTTCGATAAAGCCGGAGCTTATGCGATACAGGAATGGATTGGAGTGATAGGTATACGATCTGTATCCGGGGATTTTTACAATGTAATGGGATTGCCGGTTAGTAGGGTGGTTCGGGAACTGGAGAAGATGACCCATATTTGATACAGGGATTCAGGGGCATCTGAATCCATTTTAAAAAATAACACCATAATCTGTTGTTTTTTCTAACAGTAATTCTTATATTAGAGACGTATTATTTTTAGAAATTCAAGCCGTACCCCATGACCGAACGCCTCCTCCAGTTTATCTGGCGATTCCAACATTATAACCATTCCGAACTGACAACCTCCGAAGCTGAACCATTGAGGATCATCCATCCCGGAATGCTGAATACCAACCAGGGTCCGGATTTTCAGAATGCCCGGATCATGATAGGCTCCACTATATGGGTTGGAAGTATTGAACTGCATCTCTATTCATCAGACTGGAAGGCGCACAAACATGAACAGGATGATAATTATAAGAACGTTGTACTTCATGT
>JANYAL010000072.1 GCA_025361325.1 Bacteroidota bacterium | reverse complement strand
GAACGCTTTAGTTAACATATCATTAGAGAAAACCATGCCAAGTTTTTTTAACAACGGATCGCAAGCGGTGGCCGGCAGGCAAAATATTTCACAGATCAGGAATATTCCTGGCGTTGTAGAGACGATGGGAATTAATTCAATTCAATAAAAAAAGACAGGTAGATCACCTGTCTTTTTTTACCAGTCATTTTATTTATGAACCACCATCCCCTATTTATTAGATAAGGTCAACGGTGCCGATAAAGAGTAGGCCGCCAAACGGTTCATCTTATTATTGGCAACATCATCCAGGTAAACCGTGAATTCCACTTTTACCTTCTCCCCGTTGAGTGCGGGCATTTCTTTGAAGGGAAAGAAAAGTTCTAAATTTTTCTTCCCGCCTTTATTATAGCTCACTTTTGAACTGGGCAGCAGATTCATTTGCAGATAAGTGGCCGCCATTTTGTTCCAGCTGTATTTGGTATTGGTGGTGAAGATATAAGATAACCCGTCCAGCGTAGTGAGCCGGGCCACGAAATGTACCCTACCCAACAGCGGACTCGTCTTCAGATCGAATGAAGGAGAGATCACCAATCCTTTCCGTACTTTATCTGTTTTTACATCCAGGCTGGTGAAATTAGTGATCTGTATCTTGGGTACCGCCAGAGTGGAAAGCTTTTTATCTTTTGGATATAGGGCGCCCATTATTCTTTTATCTCCCTCCGAGATCACTTTGCTGCTCACCAGTGAATACCCGTCCAATGTTTGCCAGGCATATACATCATAATGCATGATGGAAAGGGGATCGTAGCTCGTTCCATTGGTATAGAACTGGTCGGCCGCCTTCAGTACATTATTGTCCACCATGTCCCTATCCCATCCCTGGTACTGTTCATAAAACTTATACACCGTATCCCTGTTCCATTGAATTCCGCCGGGTTGTTATTGCTGGGGATCGATTACGCGATCATACTGGGAATTACGGGGGCCATACTCAATATCATCCCCTATATCGGCGGGATCATTGCCATCGCTTTGCCCATGATGATCGCTTTTGTAACAAAAGACTCGGTATCCTACCCCATTCTCGTCTTCTTTGTATACATTTTCATCCAGTTCATCGACAATCATTATATCATTCCAAAAATAGTGGCATCGAGGGTTCGGCTGAATGCGCTTATCTCCATTATAGTTGTATTGGTCGGCGGCGCGCTATGGGGGATCCCGGGCATGTTCCTTTCCATTCCATTAACAGCCATTATGAAGGTCATATTTGATGATATCGGGCCTTTAAAGCCCTGGGGATTCCTTTTGGGAAATGTGGTTCCCACTACTTCCAGGTTTTCCTTCATCAAGAAAAAAGAGATGCCTAAGAAAATCCTTTCCAGGGAATAATTTATACTAAAAAAATTACCCGGTTAAGCAGCCACTACTAATGACGAAAAAAATGTTACTGGAATGATGGCAAAGATATTGGTGATCGGACACGAAATACCGGTTTAGGCTGGACGAAAACCAGCCCGGGGTAAAACTGTGAATCATTCAAACCATTCCCGCAATTGTATAACACTTACTAATCGAAAGGGAAGCACCTTTACTAAACAAATTAAATACCTATAAAATGAAAAGAACAATTTTAATTATTGCATTGCTGCTCGGTGGCTTTGCATTTCAAGCCGCCAATGCTCAGGTTCGCATAGGCGTCAATCTCAATATCGGTTCACAGCCCATATGGGGACCTGTAGGATATGATCATGTTGAGTATTACTATATGCCCGATATTGATGCCTACTACTATGTTCCAAACCACCAATACATTTACCTTGAACGCGGGCGCTGGATCTTCGCATCCTCTTTACCTTACAGCTATCATTATGATCTTTACAGCGGGTACAAGGTAGTGGTGAATGAACCACAGCCCTATCGCAATGCCGAAATGTACCGTACAAAATACGCTTTCTATAAAGGTAATCATGAGCAGCAGATCATCCGGAACAGCCACGAAGAAAAATACTTTGAGGTGAAGGATCATCCGGAACACAATAAATGGAGAAAAGATAAGGACCGCGGAAACAATGATGAACACGGAAATAAGGGAAAAGGTCATCACGGCCACAACCAATAAGAACGGAAATGATAAGCATTGCCGGCAACCAATCCTTCTTCGCCCTCAAGGCGGCGAAAGATGAGTTACCGGCGATTTTATTTTCGGGAACGTCACCAGGTGGAGCCAGGCTAAAATGGTATGTAGCCAACCTATGAACCAGTTGGGATAATGTTTAACTATTTTATCAATTAGACCTTCTTTCCCCATTCAAATAAAAAAGATAAAATTTGTCCATTTTTCAGGTCAGTCATGATCAGATCATTTTAGTGACCTTTTATAAAACCGGCATGTCAGGATTTTATTAACCGGCATGTCGTCTTATTTCTACAATTAATATTTTCAACATCGAAATTTGCCCGTTCGGAATGTAAATTCAGTACTGCAGATACTATTTTGATCTTTTTGGCGTTACAACGGGGAAGGTGAATTTTATTTACCCATAAAGTACCCTTTATAACACCCTTTAATCCATTACAGTGAAGCTATTCATTGTACAAAACCCAACTATGAAAACAATTTCTGCGGCATCGCCGATACCTCAATATTTTTCACTTACCCATAAATTATTAAATCTGTATCCTGTTAAAAGCTTTAATCATTATTTAAACATATACCTATGAAACCAATCACTACATTACGCAATTTTTTATTGTTGTTTTTCTTTCTGGGAACCGTTACCGGAAGCCTTGCAAATGGGCACCCGGGTAGTCCCTGCCCTACGGCAACCATCAGTTATCCGGGTTCCCCGTACTGCAGCAATGCTGGAACAATATCGGTAACGATTTCTGGTACCGGTGGTGGAACTTATATTTCAAAACCAGGGTTAAGCCTTAATTTTTACACTGGTGATATAGATCCTTCCATCAGCATACCCGGCACTTATACGGTGATCTATACGCTTGATGCAACGGCAGGTTGTCCCGAATTCAGCACAACGGCAACGATTACAATCAATACTGCCCCAAATGCAAGTATATCTTATCCGAATCCCAGTTATTGTACCAGTGCAGGTAATATCAGTGTGAGCCTGAGTGGTGACCAGGGAGGTACCTTTTCGGCATCGCCTGGTTTATCCATTGATGCCAATACGGGCGAAATATTTTGTGCGGGAAGTTTACCGGGCAGTTATATTGTATCGTATACCATAAACAACAGTTGCGGATCTTATACAGCCTCAACCGGTATAAGCATTGAAAACGCGCCCGATGCGATCATATCCTACGACAATTCACCCTATTGCGTAAACGCCGGTGTTGCCAGTGTTACCCTCAATGGAACAGACGGGGGTACATATTCTTCATCCCCGGGATTATCCATTGATCCAATATACGGCCGCATAGATCTATCACTAAGCACACCCGGCACCTATACCGTCTATTATGTTGTTAGTTTGGGAAACTGTTCAACAACAGCGTCAACAACTATAACCGTTACGGAAATTCCCAATGCGGCGATTTCTTATCCGTCGTCTCCTTATTGCGCCAATGCAGGGATGGCTAATGTAGGTCTTAGCGGTACAACGGGGGGAATATTTTCAGCAGATCCCGGGCTGGCCCTTAATTCAACAACGGGCGCTATTGACCTGGCTGCTTCCGCACCAGGAACTTATACAGTAACATATTATATAGCTTCATCCGGATGTGGTGACTTTACCACTACAGCAGATATTACGATCAACGGGGCGCCTTCGGCAAATTTCTCATACCCGAGCTCTCCATACTGCCAGGGCAGTGGCCTGGCCGTTGTTTCATTTTCTGGAACAAACGGAGGCACTTTCTCATCCATCAGTGGTTTATCCATCGACCCAAATACGGGTACAGTTGATCTGGCGGCAAGTATTCCAGGAAATTATCCTGTACTGTATACCTTAACGGGAGGAGTTTGTGGTGACCTATATGCCAATGCAAAACTCGTCATCATTCCTTCGCCAAATGCAACGATCAGTTATCCCAACTCAGCCTATTGTAATGTATCAGGCATTGCCAGCGTTAATGTAACGGGTACGGGTGGGGGAACTTTTTCTGCCGATGCAGGATTATCACTGAATACATCAAATGGAGATGTAGACCTTGCGGCAAGTACACCAGGTACCTATACCGTAACCTACACCGTTGATCAAAATGGATGTTCTTTCAGCACGAATACAGACATCACTATTAACGCGACGCCATCAGCCAGCATTTCATACAGCGGTTCACCATATTGCGTGGGTTCAGGCATAGCCAGTGTTAACCTGTCGGGTACAGAGGGAGGAACTTTTTCTGCCGATCCGGGATTATCCCTGAATACATCCAATGGAGATGTGGACCTTGCGGCCAGTACGCCCGGTACATATACCGTTACCTATTCTGTGAGCAACATTTGCGGAACATTCCAAACAACGACAGACATCACCATCAATGCAGCACCCTCTGCCAGCATCAGTTATGACAACTCTCCATATTGTTCAAATGGTGGTACGGCCAGTGTAACTTTGAACGGCACCGGGGGAGGAACTTTTTCTGCAGCAGCGGGATTATCACTGAATACATCCAATGGAGATGTAGACCTTGCGGCCAGTGCACCTGGTACTTATACGGTCAGTTATTCCGTATCTCAAAATGGTTGTTCGTTCAGTACGAATACAGATATCACCATTGATGCGGCGCCATCTGCCAGCATTTCGTACAACGGTTCACCGTATTGTTCGGCTTCAGGCATCGCCAGTGTAAGCCTGTCTGGTACATCCGGAGGAACCTTCTCTGCCTCATTTGGATTAATCCTCAATACATCAAACGGGGATGTAGACCTTGCAGCCAGTGCGCCCGGCACCTATACTGTAACCTATGCTGTAACCACCAATTGCGGAACATTCCAGACAACGGCAAATATTACCATCAATGCAGCGACCTCGGCTAGTATCAGTTATGACAACTCTCCATATTGTTCAAATGGTGGCATGGCCAGTGTAACTCTGACAGGCACGGGTGGAGGAACTTTTTCTGCAGCAGTCGGATTATCACTGAATACATCCAATGGAGATGTAGACCTTGCGGCCAGCACACCAGGCACCTATACGGTCAGCTATTCTGTATCACAAAATGGTTGTTCTGCGAATGCTTCTGCGGATATTACCATTGTCGCAGGTCCTAATGCCAGCATAGTTTACAGCGGCTCACCCTATTTTTCCAATGCCGGCATCGCCAGCGTCACGCTTACGGGTGATGCGGGTGGATCATTTTCCGGAGAACCCGGTTTGGCCCTTGACCCGGTTTCCGGTGATGTTGACCTTGCAGCAAGTTTGCCCGGTACCTATACGGTCACTTATACTCTTTCGTCTTCGGCACCTTGCGGAATATTCACTACCACAGCAAGTATCACGATCGTTAGTGGTCCTGTAAATGTGCATCAAAAGGATAACGGTGTGCTCAAAGTGTATCCCAACCCGGTTGTTGGAAGAACGCTGGGATTGCAGCTAACGAATATGAATAAAGGCACTTACAGGGTAAGCCTGTTCAACAATTTCGGGATTGAAGTATTCGCTTCGCAGTTGCAACATGCGGGTGGAAGGACAACTAAGATCATTGATATCGGCAACCTGGCGAACGGCACTTACGAATTGATCCTGACCGGTGAAAATAATAAACCCATGACGAAACACATCATCAAATACTAATCCTATATAACCCCGGGAAAACGTTTATTTGAAAAAAAGGCAACGCTGAAAAAATCAGCGTTGCCTTTTTTTT
>JANYAL010000015.1 GCA_025361325.1 Bacteroidota bacterium | reverse complement strand
GTTCAGGTTCTTTATGGTGTATTCGGTACCGTTCTCATTCATGCCCCAGATGTTGTTTTCGCCATAGTTCAGCTTGTTGTACACATCTGTGGCGATGGTGGCGGGTTGAGATTTAGACCTTTTGAATCCTTCCAGTGTTTGCCTTTGCAGCCGGTCGAAGGATGCTGCCGTAAAATTGGGGTTCAGCATTCTTTCCTCCAACAATACCAGTGTGTTACCGAGGTTTTTTTTGAGGCACTGTACGGTGAAGTTCAGACTGTTCAGGTCGCTGCTTACATTGATGCTGCTTCCCAGTTTCTGCAGTTCCACGGCCATCTGCTCAGCGCTGTATCTTTTGGTGTCCTCACTCAGCATATCGGCCACCATTACGGCCAAACCAGCCTTTGCGGTATCTGCTGCCTGTGCCAGGTGTCCGCCGGGTATGCTTATGGATAGTGTTACAATCGGCAGTTCATTATTTTCTGTACCGATCATTTTCAGGCCATTGGGCCATTCCTTCTTCCAGAAGGGGGGCACTTTCACTACCGGATTGGGTCCGTTGCCCGGCACTTTGCTCCTGTCGAAATTGTCCATCCCTTTAACATAGGTTAGTCCCTTGTACCCGTAATTGGGTTTCGTATATTGACTTTTGTCGATTGTATAATTATCAGGAGCTGCCACCATCTGATCCTTATCCTGTCCCTTGGTCAGTACGCTGATGGTGACACTGTGTTTGTCCTTGATATATTCATTGTACACCCTCCATACGTCTTCCTTGGTTACTGCATTGTGCATGTCCAGTATTTTCCTGATCATATTGGGATTACCGGTCAGGGTCTGGAATAGAGCCAGTGAAGCACCCTTGCCCTGTACACTCTGCAGCCGATTGATGTTCGAGGCTTCGAAGCTGCCTTTGAATTTGGCGATATCCTCATCAGTGACACCACGTTTTTCAAAACTGGCTAAAGCTGTTTTTAATAAGGAATCCATGGTCGCCAGGGATTTACCGGGGTAAGGAGTTATTGAAAAACTGAATTCACCGGCCAGTTCGGACAGGCGGCTGTTAGCAGAGGCATTCAGTGCTTTTTTGGGTTTTACCAGTTCCTGGTAAAGGATGGAGGTCTTTCCCCTTCCTAATATATCAGCCAGGCAGGCAAGCGCTGCCATATCCTTATTATAATCCGGTACGGTGGGGTATACTTTGGATAGTTGCGGTAAACGGGCGTAGTTATCGGTATATGCGGCATAACGGTCGGCATTAACCACCACGGCGGGCAATACGGTCTTCTCAACTGGCGGACACTTGGGAATGGAGTTGAAATAATGCTCAGCCAGTTTTATCACATCGGCAGTTTTGACATCGCCGGCAACGGTAAGGGTGGCGTTATTGGGTCCGTACCACCTCAGGAAAAAGTTCTTTAAGTCGTTCACGGTCACCCTGTTGAGGTCTTCCACATATCCTATCGTCAGCCAGCTGTAGGGGTGGCCATAGGGATAAAGGTTCTTGGAAGTGAACTCACCGGTAAGTCCGTAGGGCCGGTTATCATAATTCTGTCCACGCTCATTTTTCACTGTACTGCGCTGGTTCTCGAATTTTTCCTGGGTCACAGCATCCAGTAAAAAACCCATTCGGTCGGCCTCCAGCCACAGCATCTTTTCCAGTTGGTTGCTGGGAACCGTTTCAAAATAGTTGGTACGGTCAGTATTGGTGCTTCCGTTCAGCGTGCCACCGGCTTCCGTGACGATCTTGAAATGCTGTCCTTTGGCTACATGATCGCTGCCTTCGAACATCATATGTTCAAAGAAATGGGCGAACCCGCTTTTACCGATCTCTTCCCTGGCACTGCCTACATGATATGTAACATCCACATAAACGATGGGGTCGCTGTGGTCCTCATGCACGAGAATGGTTAACCCGTTGGGCAGTACATATTTCTCGTAAGGGATGATGATCTCGCTGCCTTTCTTTTCAACTTTTTCGATAAGCCTGGCCTGGCTTATCGCCGTTTTACCGCAAATGAACAGCAGTACAATAACGGATAAGATTTTTATACGCATGGTGATTCAATTTAGATATTAAATTAGTACAAAAAGGCAAAGAACAATAATCAATTATTAAACCTATGGATCTGCAGGGTGATGATGTTATCTATATGGAAGAGCAGTATTTCCGGAGTGTATGGTTTGACCTGTTGGGGCCTGTCAATACGGCGATGGGGTATGTTG
>JANYAL010000005.1 GCA_025361325.1 Bacteroidota bacterium | reverse complement strand
TATTCCCCATACCCACTCTTTTCCAGTTTACCTGCCAGCTCCAATAACTCCTGTTTATTGATAAACCCCATCCGGTACGCCACTTCCTCCGGGCAACCAATCATCAGGCCCTGCCGCTTGGAGATCACACGTACATACTCTGAAGCGTCATGCAGGGATTCAAAAGTTCCGGTATCCAGCCAGGCAAAACCCCGGTCAAGCACCGCCACTTTTAACTTATGCTGCTGCAGGTAGTGGTCATTCACCGTGGTGATCTCATACTCGCCGCGTTGACTGGGCTGAATATTCTTGGCGATCTCCACTACACTGTTATCATAAAAGTAAAGCCCGGGCACTGCATAATTACTTTTAGGATGTTTTGGCTTTTCAGCAATACTGATGGCTTGCTTATTTTCATCAAATTCCACTACGCCATACCGTTCCGGATCACTAACGGGATAGGCAAAGATCAGGGCGCCATCGGGGTTTACACTCAACTGCAATATTTTACTGAACCCGCTGCCATAAAAAATATTATCGCCCAGCACCAATGCCACACTGTCGCTGCCAATGAATTTTTCACCGATCACAAAAGCCTGTGCCAAACCATTCGGCACTTCCTGCTTAGCATAACTAATTGTACACCCCCAATGCCCTCCATCGCCCATTAAACGCTGAAAAGCCTGCTGATCCTCAGGAGTGGTGATGATTAATATCTCCCTGATTCCGGCAAGCATCAATGTGCTCAACGGATAATAGATCATGGGCTTATCATAAATAGGCATAAGTTGTTTACTTACCCCCATAGTGATAGGATATAACCGGGTTCCACTACCGCCTGCAAGAATAATTCCTTTCATATACCTGTCCCAAAAGGGAAATTTATATTAATTAAAGATATTGTTTCGCATAATAGTTTTGATAATCACCACTGGTTACATGAGCAAGCCATTCCGAATTAGCCAGGTACCAATCGATCGTCCGGGAGATCCCTTCTTCAAATTGCAGTGAAGGCACCCAACCCAGTTCGTTCTTTAATTTGCTGGCGTCAATGGCATAACGAAGGTCGTGGCCGGCACGGTCTTTTACATAGGTGATCAGCTTGGCTGAAGTGCCCTTTTCCCTGCTCAGCTTCTCATCCATCTGCCGGCAGAGTTCCTTAACAAGGTCAATATTCGTCCACTCATTGTGACCACCGATATTATAGGTTTCACCTACCCTTCCTGCATGAAATATGGTATCAATGGCCCTTACATGGTCTTCTACATATATCCAGTCACGCACATTCTCCCCCTTGCCATAGATGGGCAGGGGCTTGTTATTAATGATATTATTGATGCATAGGGGAATCAGTTTTTCCGGAAAATGAAAGGGGCCGTAGTTATTGCTACAGTTGGATATTTTCACCGGCAGTCCATAGGTATGATAAAATGCACGCACCATATGGTCCGAGGAGGCCTTGGATGCCGAATATGGGCTGCGGGGATCATAAGCTGTCTTTTCTGTAAAAAGACCCTCTTTACCCAAAGATCCGTACACCTCATCCGTGGAAATATGGTAGAACAGTTTGTTCTCCAGTTCACCGCCCCAGGAATCCCTGGCTGCCTGCAATAAAGCGGCCGTACCCAGCACATTGGTACGTACAAAGGCCAGCGGGTCGGTGATGGACCTGTCCACATGGCTCTCCGCCGCACAATGGATCACTGCCGTAAAACCATGTTCCTTGAATAACTGCCGCAAAAGATCCAGGTCGGTGATATCGCCTTTTACAAAATGGTAATTACTGTAATGGGCAATATCCCTCAAATTCTCGAGGTTACCTGCATAGGTCAGCTTATCCAGATTCACAACCTTGTACACGGGGTATTTGGTCACAAATAAACGGGTCAGATGCGACCCGATAAATCCTGCGCCGCCGGTAACTAAGATTGTATGCATTGTATTGCTTTTAAGCCGGGCAAAAATAGACATTAATTTCGGGAAAGCAGGGCTCGGGAAAGGCATCAGAAGCCCGTAAAAGCCACATGAAAGTATTGTTTGATCTCATCCACATCAAATTGTTCGGCCCTTCCTGCGGCCTTTTGAGCATACCTGGATCGCAAACTGCTATCCTCATACATCTTTCTCATGGAAGCAGCCAGGGCGATCACGTCATTGACAGGAGTAAGTATGCCATACTCCCCGATCTCGTAATTATTAATGGCCCGGTGGTGCAGGTCCGTATCCGGAGCCAGTAACTCCCGAGGCCCCGAACTGCAATCCGTAGAGATCACCGGCTTGGCACAGGCCAGGGCTTCGATAAGTACGTTGGGGAAGCCTTCCACATCGGAACTCAGTACAAAACAGTCGCTCCTGCTCACATATTTGAAGGGGTTCTTGTCAAATCCGCAGAAAACCACTTTATCCTGCATACCCAGGTCGGCTACTTTTTGCCGGAGCACCTCTTCCAATACGCCACCCCCCACAATCAGTAATTTACAGGGCAGGTTCTTCAGGATGAAGAAAGCCTGCAATAAGAGGAGGTGGTTCTTTTCAGTCCGGAACCCACCCACATTCACAAAATGAAAAACTCCCTTATCAAAGACAAAGTCCGGCGCTTCATCCTTATGCGTCTTGATAAAATTCAGGTCTATCGGGTTGTAGATCACCCTTACCGGGGTCCTGATCCTGAAATTCTCAATAAGGTCGGTTTGCATGGCATAGGAATTGGCCAGCACCAGATCGGCCCGCTTGTACGAGAACCGCACCATAAATTTTGAGAACATCCGGTAAATGGCGGAATGGCTCTGCTGCATGGTGGTCTGGTGCGTCCGCTCACACATGATCACTTTCCCCTTATAACCCCAGCAACTTTTCATCAGGGCGTTGATATAACAGGGGCGGTATAAAAAAGCCACCGATGTACGGATTTTATTATTCCTGCAATAGCGGTATACGGTATGGGATATAAAGGGCAGCTTAAGGAACCGGATGACTTTGTTCTGTTTAAGCGGTTGTTTGAGGTCGAGTATGGAAATCTCAGGCGGGATCACATAATCTATGATCCGGCTGTACAGGCCCAGGTGGATCTCGAACTCGTCCTTCAAATGCTCCAGCAACAGGGAGACCACCCTTTCAGCACCCCCCGATTGCAGGGTGTTGATCAGTATCAGCAGTTTGGGCCTTTTTCCGGTCATGGTAAGCACTTTTTCTGTGGCAGGTATGTAAATATCCGATATTTTTCACTATGCCACGGTATTGCGGCGCCGGCTACATTCCTGAAAGAGTGTTTCCAGTTCAGATATGGCGCGCTGTACAGGAAAACGCTTTTTTGTAAAAGCTATTATACGGTTCCGGTCCAGATTAAGCCTGAGCCCCATTTCTATCGCGTCTCTGAATGCCTTAATATCTCCATCTTCCACCAAAAGCCCGTTCTCCCCATGCACAACCAGTTCCCCGGTACCGCCGGGAACATCAAAGGCGATAACCGGTATGCCCAGGGCCCCCGCTTCTGCAGCAGCATTGGGAAAACCCTCATAATACGAGCCCAAGAGAAAGAGGCTGGCATCTTCCAGACCGGAAAAGGGATCGGTCTTTGTACCATGCAAAATGATCCTGTCTTCCAGGTGTAGGGTACTGATCAACCCTTCCAATTCCTTCTTCCTGTCCCCGTCGCCGATGATATGATACCGGTAAACGAGCTTAAGGCCGGCAAGGGCTTGTATGATGCGGTTAATCCCCTTCTCTTCCGATAACCTGGCTACCGTGATGAAGGTATAAACCCCTTGTGCCTTCAGTTGAGAATCGGCGGATATGCCTGTTCTGTTCTTTTCTTCCACGGAATTACAGACCAGCCTTGTCTTGCCGGGGGAGATATGGAAATGGCGGATGAGGTCTTCCTGCATGTACCCCGACTGGCAGATGATCATATCAAAGCGGTGATAGAATTTCTTCACCAGCCAGGCATAGAGTGCCGGAAAGCGGGTACGCTTTGTGTTCATGCTGACGATGCTCGACTCTCTTGCGATAAAACTGATGCCCTTTGGAAAAAGCCATCGATACATGGCCAGGTAGAGGTTGAGGTGGTTGGAGAGGGAGAAAATAATATCGGGCCGCTTTTCCTTAACCAGCTTGTGTATGGCGAACAGGGATCTCCTGACCCGCTTCACCTTCAGGTCAATGACTTCTATGGCGGTGTTGGTGATGTGGTAGAACGGGTTGTCGTTATTCAATATCGCAAGGGTAACCTTAAATGTATGAGTGTTAATATGATCGCAGAGAACAGTGGCAAAGCGCTCCGCCCCCCCGCATTCCAGGTTAGGTATGAGGATGAGCAGTTTTATTTTATGTGCTGCTTTATTCTTCATGAAGTACATGAGCTTTATAAATCACTTTTCTTGTTGATGTAAATGAGCTGCGGGCGATGAAGTGCACACTAAACCATCTAAACTTTCCAATCCTTCTCAACCCCGCCCGGAACCGCCACATAATCATCCAACCCCAACACCATCTTATTATGCCTCCCCGTATGCTGCAGCACATAACCGAGCGACTCCAGGAAACGCACGCAATCCTCCCGAACCCCCGGCAAATGACATTGATGCGTGGCCAGCAATATGCGTGGCCGGAATCGTTTAAGTGTATTCACCGAACCCTGCAACACATCATACTCAGCGCCTTCCACATCGATCTTTATCACATGGGGCGGATCGTAACCCAGCCCTACCAGTTCATCGATGGAATGGCTTTTCACACGGATGGTATTGACAGCTTTTTTGAAATAAGGCGATGTGGTGATATAGGTGTTCCCTTCCATCTGTCCTGCATCATTGGAGAAAGCTACTTCCTTCTCCCGGTCGGAAATAACCAGGGGCAGGAGGCGAATATTATGATACTGTATCTGCGAACGGTTGAGCAACAGGTGTTTTTCAAAGACCAAGCGGCTGGCAGGCATCGGCTCAAAAGAATAGATCTTGCCGGTGGTGATATAACGGTTCGCCAGCAGGGCATAGAAGCCGATATTGCCCCCCAGGTCATAAAAGATCGTATCAGGCTGTAACCAGCTGATGAACTCGCTGAGGGTGGCCGGATCCTCATAATTACCCAGGAGGTATGCATAGTTGCTGCCCGTGCTCCACAAGTACCCCTTCAAGGGCCCCTCCATCACCTTCATGAATTTTTTACCCAGGAGGTAGCGGCAAATCTTTATGTAGACAGGCTTAAGCAAATTTCTTTTTCAGGTATTGCAGGATAAGGCCGGGTGCCGGGTTCAGCCCAAAGAGTTTATTGAACAACAGTAACAGGGCCAGGTATATGAAGCCGCCCGTTACCAGGCTGCCCCAGGCGCTACCGGGAAGATAAGACATCAGAAAATATAAACCTGCTGCAATGGCCGCATTCACCAGCAGCACCCATCCCGTATACTTCATCACAGCCGCATAGTTGATGTAGGGTGCCAGTCTCTTACAAATGCCATACATGGCGAAATAATTGACCAGGTTCATGATAATAATTCCATACGGATAACCGTAAGCACCATAGTGCCGGCAGCATAGCCAGATGGCAGCTATCAGTAAACCGTTCAGCAACAATTGGTAATAAAAGGCCTGCCGGATGGCCTGCACGGCAATGAAGATACGCGATACCATGGCATTTATTCCGATGCTGAAGAGGGTCAATGCCAGCAATTGCATAAAACGCGCCGTACCCGCCACTGAACCTGTACCAAAATGATCCCGCTGGTACAGCAACTGCACCACCGGTGTGGCAAAAACAAAAAGGAAAAACCCCACCGGAACCAGCAGGAACACGAGCAGCTTTGAAGCCCTGACAAAGCTGTCATTCATAGCCTGCCTGTCATTCCGCGCAAACAGCTCATTCAGCTGTATGCCGCTAACATTGGCGAGCTGCGCGGTCACGAGGGTGTTGGGTATATCGGCAATATTCTTACCATAATTCATCACACTGATGACCCCGCTGCCGAATCCGCTGAGCAGGAAAAGTGGAAAGAAACTGCTGGCTACGGTGGCCAGTTGTCCCAGCTTCGCAAAAATAATCTTATGCCAGACCTGCCTCCTGATGCCTCCGCGGATGAGTCCGAAATCCCAGGCCGCAATGCGTTTCATCACCCCTAACAGGATCAGCAGGTTGACGGTATAGGCTGCCAGTCCGCCGATGAAGATGCTCTCCACGTTGAACGACCGGTGCAGCAATACGATACTAACAATAACGATGACACTGTTGATGCCGCTGATGATCATCGGTATGGTGAAATATTTCAGCGAGGTCAGGATATTGTTCATGTATCCCGTGAGCACCAGGAAGAAAAAATAGCCGGAGCCCAGCAGGAAATAGTTCCTGTACAATAAGATATCGGCAGGACTGAATTTTGAAAAAATACCAAAGAGCCCGGTGCCGAAAAAATACAACCCTACAGATACGGCAATACCTGCCAGCACATACAGCCGCCCGAAATAATTCAGGAATACCATCGCGGCGTCACTACCTTCCTGCTCCCGCAGCCTCATCGATTCAGGCACCAGCACCATGGTATCGATGGCATTGGTGAAAGCCGAAAGCAGCACCATGCTGCTATAGATGAAAAAATAGATATCGGTGCGTATATCGCTGCCAAAATAAGCGGCAATACAGATGGTGAGCAGGAACAATGCGCCTTTGGCCAGCACATTGAAGAGGATGGAAAGCACAAGCCCTCTTTGATAGGTCTCCGCTTTTATCAGCCATAAAAAGTTCATGATGGGAAATTCAGTTAGGAGATCTTATGCACGGCATGATCCCTGAGCTCGTATTGGGCTGCGTCACCCGGGCAGACCGCCATACCTGCTTCGTTGAATTGCAGGCTGTGGCCCTGTTCACTGACCCACCCCTTCTGCCGGGCGGGATTGCCCATCACCAGTGCATAGGCGGGTACGTCTTTAGTAACAACGGCGCCAGCACCTACCAGGGCATATTCACCAATATCATTGCCGCAAACAATGGTGGCGTTGGCGCCAATGGTGGCACCCTTTTTAACCCGTGTCGTCCTGAACTCCATCTTGCGCTCGATGAAACCCCGGGGGTTGATGACATTGGTAAACACCACCGACGGGCCCACAAACACACCGTCCTCCAGGATTAGCCCGTTATAGACCGACACATTGTTCTGTATCTTCACGCCATTGCCGATGACCGTATTGTTATCGATATACACGTTCTGCCCGATATTACAGTTGCTGCCGATCGCCGTATGCGGCATCACGTGGGTAAAATGCCAGATCTTGGTACCGGCGCCGATCATAGCCCCCGCGTCAACAATAGCCGTTGGATGAACAAAATAATCCGACATGTAAAACGGTTTACACAAAAATACTGTTTAAACCCCAACTCATAATGCATCACTCGTAAATCATCATACTACCATTACCTTTGCCGCCATGCAGTACGCGTCGGTTGAAAATATAAGCAAGAGTTTCGGTATCCGGACACTTTTTAAGAACATCACCCTATACGTGGAAGAGGGCGACAAGATCGCCTTCGTAGCCCGCAACGGCAGCGGTAAATCTACCTTGTTGCGGATCATCGCCGGACTGGACACACCCGATGAAGGAACCCTGTGGGTGCACAAAGACATCAAAGTGGTGATGCTGCAGCAGGACACGGCCTTCGATGAATCCAAAAGCATCTGGGACAATATCCTACGCCTCAACAACCCCGTCGTGAAAGTGGTGAAAGCCTATGAGCGCTGTGTGGAGGAAGAACCGGAGCATATTGACAAGCTCACGGAACTGATGTCGCAACTCGATGAACTCAATGCCTGGAATTTCGAGAGCGAACTGAAACAGATCCTCGGTAAGCTGAACCTGCACCACCTGAACGAACCGGTGAAGAACCTCAGTGGCGGACAACGCAAAAGGGTGGCCCTGGCACAGGCGCTCGTGGAGGCACAGCTCCACGCGGGCAAATGCCTGCTCATCCTCGACGAACCCACCAACCACCTTGATGTGCAGATGATCGAATGGCTGGAAGATTACCTCTCGGCCCAAAAGATCACCCTCCTCTGCGTTACCCACGACCGGTATTTTCTCGACGCCGTGTGCAACGAGATCCTGGAAATGGACGAAGAACGGATCTATGTGTACCGGGGCGACTATGATTATTTCCTGGAGCAGAAAAGCCTGCGGCAGGAGGTCCAGCAGAGCGAACTGCAGAAAGACAAGAACATCTTCCGCAAGGAGCTGGAATGGATGCGCAAGCAGCCCAAGGCCCGCACCACCAAATCCAAGAGCCGCCAGGATGCGTTCACCGTCATTGAAGAACGCGTGAGCCAGAAACGCGAGGATGCGGATGTGAGCCTGCAGGTGAAGATGACCCGCCTCGGCGGCAAAGTGCTCGAGATGAAGAAGATCAACAAGCGTTTTGACGATAAAGTGCTGATCAAAGGCTTCGACTACACGTTCAAGAAAGGTGAACGCATCGGCATCGTCGGCAAAAACGGAGTCGGCAAATCCACCTTCCTCAAGATCGCCCTGCAGCAGGAGAAACCTGACAGCGGAAAAGTGAACCACGGCGACACCGTTGTATTCGGCAACTTCAACCAGGAAGGACTGCAATACAAGGAGGACAAGCGCGCCATAGAATATGTTAAAGACTTCGCCGAGTTCTTCCCCCTGGCCGACGGCACCAGGGTATCTGCTTCGCAGTTCATGGAAAAGTTCGGCTTCAACGCCCAGCAGCAATATACCCCCCTGAGCAAACTCAGCGGTGGCGAGAAGCGGCGGCTGCACCTCCTAAGCATCCTCTTCCTGAACCCCAATTTCCTGATCCTGGATGAGCCAACAAACGATCTCGACCTGCAGACCCTGCGAACACTCGAAGAGTTCCTGCTCGAATTCCCCGGCTGCATACTCATCGTCAGCCACGACCGTTATTTCATGGACCGGCTGGTAGACCATCTCTTTGCCTTCGAAGGCAACGGCATCATCAAAGACTTCCCGGGCAACTACACCCAGTACCGCGAGGCCCTGACCAAGGCAGGATTTACCGGCACGGTCGTTGCCGAGAACAAGATAGATGCCCCTGTTGTTAAGACCCGTACAGCCCCTGCGGAAAACAAAAAACCAAGCTTCAGGGAAAAACACGAGTTCGAGACCATCGAAAAAGAGATACCCAAACTGCAAGCCGAAAAGAACGCCCTCGAAGAAAAGATGAACAGCGGCTCCATGTCCTTCAACCAACTCCGGGAAGCCGCTGAGCGCATCAGCGTCATCGCTCAGCTCCTCGATGAGAAGGAGATGCGGTGGCTGGAGCTGTGTGAGAGGATGGTATGAAAAAATATGTCAAAGAACTTCGCATCTCCAAATTAAACTACGCAAACTTACGCTTCAACACATCCGTATACAAAATCCCTGTCGCAATTGGCGCATTTGGCGGAATTGGCGGTTGCCTGTTATGAATGTTGTTTTCTTGTGTACAGGTTGTGTCCTGCAAGTGTACAACAAGCCTACAACATGCGGTTTTCTACAACAAGTACACAACAAGTACACAACCTGAACCCTTTTTGGTTGCATATTGAAAGCAGTTCAAAATTTGAACTCCCGGCTTCAGTTGACAGTCCCTAAGTTTCATCATCTGCTAAAATGGTATTGCTGTAACCCGAAGCCGTAGCCCGCAAAATTTCAACTACCAACTATCATCAGGCCATCGCCAATGAAAATCTGAAATAAAAACTTTATCTTTCCCTATAACATAGATCATGAAAGAACGTTTCCACTCGCTTGATGTTTTTAGAGGAGCCACCGTGGCCCTCATGATCCTGGTCAACAACCCGGGTAGCTGGGCCCACCTATATGCCCCGCTGGATCATGCCAGCTGGCACGGATGCACACCCACCGACCTGGTATTCCCCTTCTTTCTCTTCGCAGTGGGAAATGCGCTTGCCTTTGTGATGCCCCGGCTGGATGCGGCGGGTGAAGGGGCTTTCTGGAAGAAGATCATTACACGCACCCTGCTCATATTCAGCATCGGGATATTCCTGAACTGGTTCCCCTTCATCAAATATGACGATGCGGGCAAGCTGGTGGCAAAGCCATTTGAAACAGTACGCATCTTTGGTGTGCTGCAGCGCATAGCCCTAAGTTATTTCTTTGCTTCGGTTATCATCCATTTCTTCAAGGTGAGGGGTTCCTTTGTGATGAGCGCCTTCATACTGCTGGCGTACTGGTTCCTCTGCGTGGCAGCCAACCCGGCCGATCCCTTCAGTATCAATGGCTGGTTCGGGACGAATGTGGACAAGTATCTCATCGGCGAAAAGCATATGTACCACGGCGAGGGCATCGCCTTCGACCCCGAGGGGTCTATGAACACCTTTGCGGCCATCGTGCAGGTGATACTGGGTTACCTGGTGGGGCAGTATATCATCACAAAAGGAAAAACTGCCGAGATGCTGAACGGCCTCTTTGTTACCGCTTGCGTACTCATCTTTGCTGGCTTCTGCTGGGACATGGTGTTCCCCATCAACAAAAAGATCTGGACCAGCAGTTATACCATCTACACCACCGGTCTTGCTGTACTGGTCATCTCGTTGATGATCTACCTCATTGAATTCAGGGGCAGTAAGGGTGTATGGACCCGTTTCTTTGATGTATTCGGCAAGAATGCCCTCTTCATTTTCGTCATGAGCGGCATTCTTCCCCGGGCCATGGCACTGATCCGCATTCCCGGCAAGCCCGCCCTCAACGGAAAACCCACCTGGCTCTCTCCACTTAGCTGGTTCTATGAACATGCCTGCAAGCCCATCCTTCCTTCTGACCCCCGCATTGGTTCGCTGATCTACGCCCTTTGTTTCATTGGAATGATGTGGTTCTTTGTGTGGGTGCTGGACAGGAAGAAGATCTATATCAGGGTGTAGGTTTCGTACAAAGACAAAGCAGGAAGGATAGATTATAACATGGAAGGCTACTTAAAATTGTCTATTTTAATACTGTAGGATTTTCAGGGGGGGGGGACTTACACGTTAGCCACAACAAAGTTTCAAAGCAATGATATGTTTGTTACTAAACAAAGTGAAATTCTTGAATTAATAGATGCAGTTGACCCAATCCTGTATGGCAAAACAAGAAACCATATTGATGGCGCGGTAACGAAACTTTCACCATACATTTCCCGAGGCGTTATTTCCACAAAACAGATAGCACAAACAGTTTTAGATAAAGATTACAAACCTTATCAGATAGAAATATTTTTAAAGGAACTGGCCTGGAGAGATTATTTTCAACAAGTATGGATTTCAAAAAGAAATGAAATAGATGAGGATTTAAAACAATCACAACATCCTGTTTCAAACCATTTTATTTCTGAAAATATTGTTTCGGCTAATACCTCAATCAATGCAATTGATCAGGGTATAAAAGAGTTGTATGCTTCGGGTTACATGCACAATCATTTGCGAATGTATGTGGCAAGTTGCTGTTGTAATTTAGCACAAAGCCATTGGATGCAACCAGCTAAGTGGATGTATTATCATTTGCTTGATGCCGATTGGGCAAGCAATGCCTTAAGCTGGCAATGGGTGGCAGGCAGCTTTAGCAGTAAGAAGTATTTTGCCAATCAGGAAAATATTAATAAATACTGTTACACCAACCAAAAAAATACATTTTTAGATGTTTCTTACGATGCATTGGTTAGCATGGATATACCGGAAGTTTTAAAATCAACCGCTCCGCTTTCATTGCAAACAAATTTACCGGTTTCAGATACGCTTACCATTGACGCTGAATTGCCAATTTATATTTATAACTTCTACAACTTAGATTTAAACTGGGATGTAAATATAAAAGCAAACAGAATTTTATTGTTGGAACCCCAATTCTTTAAAAAATATCCGGTGGCAGATAAAACGATTGATTTCATTTTATCGCTTGCAAATAATATCAAAGGCATTCAAATAATAGTTGGAGAATTTGATGCCATATTTGACAAAGCATTTCATAACCATATTCACTATAAAGAACATCCTGCTGTTACCCATTATAAAGGCGTTGAGCATCAAAGAGATTGGATATTTGAAAAAGTGCAAGGTTACTTTCCATCATTCTATAGCTATTGGAAAAAGTGTGAAAATATTATTCTTTAGCATTGACATTAATCAGCAGTAAAAATAATCGTCCAACCAAAATATGTGTGGTTTGTCAAAGGGCTTTCACCTGGCGAAAGAAATGGAAGAAGGTATGGAATGAAGTAATATATTGCAGCGATAAATGCAGAAAGAACAAACATAAAACATGAGCAGAACATGTATCATTTTCCCACACCAATTATTTGAGCATTCTATTCTTGTTTCAAAATGCAATACCATTTATTTAATTGAAGAATGGCTTTACTTTAAGCAATATAATTTTCACAAACAGAAAATTGCTTTCCACAGGGCAAGTATGAAATTTTACGAAAGCTATCTTCTATCAAAAAAGATTAAAGTAGTCTATATTGATTCATTCAATGAGTTAGCAGATATAAGAATATTGATTCCGTTTCTGAAAACAAAACAGGTCAATTCCATTGAATATATAGATACAACGGATTGCTGGCTTGAACAAAGGATTAGCAAAGCTTGTAAAGCTAACCATGTTGAAATAAACAAAAACCACACTCCATTATTTCTTAATTCGATAGAAGAGATTACTGATTATTTTTTTGATAAGAAAAGAATGTTTCAAACTGATTTTTATAAACACCAGCGGCAAAGCAGAAATATATTATTAGAAAATAAACAAAAACCCATTGGCGGAAAATGGACGTATGATGATGAGAACCGTTTAAAATATCCCACAGGAAAAATGCCTCCGAAAGTTAATTTTCTTAATCCCAATACTTATTATGAAGAAGCAGCTGCCTACACACAAAAGTATTTTCCGGATAACTATGGTAAGTTGAATACTGATTTTATTTATCCGGCCACTTTTGCCGACAGTAAAAAATGGTTACATGATTTTTTAAACACCAGATTTTCAGAATTTGGAGCTTATGAAGATGCTATTGTGGCAAATGAAAATATGCTGCATCACAGTGTTTTAACGCCTATGTTTAACATAGGGTTATTAACTCCGGAAGATATTATTGATGAAACTTTGTTATTTGCCGGCAACAATGAAATTCCGATAAACTCAGTAGAGGGTTTTATCCGGCAAATTATAGGTTGGAGAGAATTTATAAGAGCAGTTTACGAATTGAAAGGCAAAGAAGAACGTACAAAAAATTATTGGGGTTTTACACGAAAAATACCAGCCTCCTTCTGGACAGGAACCACAGGAATAGCGCCGTT
>JANYAL010000409.1 GCA_025361325.1 Bacteroidota bacterium | reverse complement strand
AATTCCCCGGCAAGTTTTAACCCTGGCTTCACAGGCTCAATAAAAACAATGATTAGTTTTGAAAAAATAGACCCTTTTCATAACCGGCTAACCGTATTGTATAACCACTAATTAACTTCATGAAACGTTCTGTAAAGATCTTCTGGCGGATATTCTTTGGAGGATGCCTTTTGATACTGGTGATGCTGCTAGGCGCCAATTTCGGTTTGTTCGGCAAGATGCCCTCTGTAGAAGAACTGCAGAACCCCGAAGCTGAACTGGCCAGTGAGATCATCTCCAGTGATGGCGTGCTGATGGGAAAATACTATGCAGAGAACAGGAGCGAAGTGAAATATAATGAGATCTCGCCAAACGTGATCAATGCCCTCATTGCCACGGAAGACATGCGGTTCTATGACCATTCGGGTATTGATTCAAAGAGACTGGTGAAAGCGGTCTTTACCCTGGGTACCAATGGAGGTGGCAGTACGGTCACCCAACAATTGGCGAAGATGATCCTGAAACAGGGCAATGGGAATTTCGTAGGACGTATTTTCGATAAAATCAAAGAATGGATCGTTGCCATTAAACTGGAACGCAATTTTACCAAGGAAGAGATATTGACGCTTTATCTTAACCGGGCAGCCTGGGGTAATATCTACGGAATAAGGAATGCCAGCCTGACCTATTTTCAGAAAGAGCCCAAATTCCTTAAAGTAGAGGAGGCAGCGGTATTGGTTGGAATGCTGAAGGGTTTCATCTATGACCCGATACGTCACCCAAAAGCTTCCCTGGAAAGAAGAAATACCGTCATTAACAGGATGGTGGATTGCGATCAGCATTTCCTATCCGAGGCTGAGGGTGAAAAATTGAAAGAAAAACCCCTGATCACAAACTACAAGAAGATCGATGAAAATGTAGGTATCGCACCATACTTCCGTTCCGTGCTGGGCGAAAAGCTGAAAGAATGGTGCAAGACACACAAGAACCCGAAGACCGGCGAGAATTATGACCTCTACCGCGATGGTTTAAAAATCTATACCACCATTAATTCAAAAATGCAACAATATGCCGACGAGGCGGTGGAACAGCATATGCCTGTGATACAGAAGAAGCTCGACTGGATCATGAAAAACAACAGTGCCCGTATCTGGAAAGGACATGAGGCGGTTATTGAGGCCGCTTTCAAATACACCGAACGCTGGAAGAACATGGAGGATGATGAGATCCCTGAAGAGGAGATCAAAAAGACCTTCTATGTACCCGTAAAGATGAAAGTGTTTGCCTGGAACGCCAAACATGAGAAAGATACGGTGATGACGCCCTACGACAGCATCAAATACCACAAACAGATCCTGCAGACCTCCTTTGCCGCCATGGACCCCCATACCGGCGAAGTGAAGGCCTGGGTGGGGGGTATCGATTTTAAGTGGTTCAAATTCGACCACGTAACAGCACAGCGGCAGGTAGGCTCCTCCTTTAAACCATTCTTGTATACCCTGGCTATAGAAGAGGCCGGTTATACCCCGGAAACCGTGATACCGGGTGGTTCACTCACCCTGGGGGGCAAGAACATCACCGGTGGCGCCGGAACACTCGCTTACTGCCTCGCACATTCTAAGAATATCGCCGCCTGGCGCCTGATCGGACAGATCGGCGTGAAGCGGACCATCGAATTCGCCCAGTCTTGCGGTATCAAAGCCAAACTGCCTCCCTACTATTCCATTGCCCTGGGCGCAGCCGAGATTCCCATGATGGAGATGATGCAGGGGTATACCATGTTCCCCAACAAGGGAATGAACATAGAACCCATCATCATTTCCCGTATCGAGGACAAGAGCGGTAACCTGCTGCAGGAATACAGTTCCACACCCAAACAAGTCATCAGTGAGAATGATGCCTATACCATGGTAAAACTCATGCAGGGTGTTATACAGTTCGGTACGGCCACCGTGCTGAACGGTTATTCTATACCGGTGCAGAAAGCAGGTAAAACGGGAACTACTAATAATTACGCAGATGGATGGTTCATAGGCTATACACCCGAATTGCTGGCCGCAACCTGGGTGGGCTGCGATGATCCCTTTATCAGAATATATGCAAATAATGCGGGTGGTGCCGAGATGTCGGCGCCCAAATGGGGCATCTTCATGAAGAAAGTGTATGCCGATAAGGCCCTGGCCTACGGTAAACAGAAAGAATTTGAAAAGCCCGCCGACCTGAGCAATGACCCCATCTATGCTGATCAGAATATGGCCCGCATCTTCCAGCAGGGCGACAGTACCCTGGATGAAGGTAATGGCGGAGCAGATGATTTCTTCAAAATACCTGTGAACACCAGGGAAGACAGCATGCCCGACATGATGAATATGGAACCTGATGTTCGTGTTAAAAAGACCGATACTGCCAGCCATAAAAAGAACCGGCCGGACGATAAGAATGTAGTGAAGCAACCCGCAGTTCCCACCAAACCTAAAGATGATAAGAATAAGAAAACAGTCATAAAAGAGAAGCCTAAACCTGCAAATGATTACTGATCATCATATCAAATACCGTACTTAGCTGATCTATTTTTCGGGGAATAAGAAATTCAAACACAGTTCCCATTCCCGTTTTATTAACCGAAATGCCCCCTGCCTTCTATGAATTTCGACAGGATCTAACGCAATCTAAAATAACCAGGTACCCTTAAATTTCGCCCCTTACTCAGATCAGAACAGTCTGTAGCTGAACATCTCAGAAAAAATGAGCCCTTTTGATACTTCCTGCATTACAAAACTGATTGAATCTGCACATCTGCATTCTGTTATCTTTCCAATTGCCAACACAAAAAAGCCCCCTGCAATTGCAGGGGG
>JANYAL010000366.1 GCA_025361325.1 Bacteroidota bacterium | reverse complement strand
AATATTTTATTACTACGCCATAAGTGCGTAAATTAACGTACGAATGACGTAGTAATAACATACTGCAAGCAAGTGTTAGCAAACTGCAGTACAACACAATAATTTTTAAATTAAAACAAAAGAAAAAATTTATGGCAATACATATAATGGAATTTAAGGGAAAGATCGCCAATGTGGTCTTTTACCGGCGAAACGGGAAGAATTATGCCCGAACCAGACCGCGAAAGTATAAAAGGACGGCGGCAATGAAATTAAGGAGCCGCAACTTCGGGATAGCAGCAAGCACTGCAAAATTATTCAGGCGGCAACTAACCGGCCTCATACCCTTTCCGGCAAACAAAACGATGCAAAGCAGGTTCGTGGGGGCTTTTGCAAAATGGATCGGGAAAAGGGATATTTCGGATCTGATACCCGAACTTGATATATCCAGCCTGTACGATTTTCAGTTCAATGAAAAATGCAGGCTGATGAACAGGTGGAAGACCGAACTTATTGTATTGAACCCGGGAAACGGGCTCATGCAAGTACAGATACCTGCCTTTATACCTGTGGAAGCAATGACCGCACCCCCGGATACCGTGTCAGTGACGGTATGGGTTGCAGCAGCGGCGGTGAACCCGGCAACCGCAGTACCGGGTTCTTCTTTCACAACACAGCTGGAGATACAATATTCCGGCACGGTAACAGTACCTTACCTGGTAAACCTGCCGGTACAGACCGATCCTGGCATGCTTGTCCTCACTGCTGCAGCGCTGCAATACCAGGTGAGCAAAAAAGGGAATGTGAATACTATACCTTCAGATGACCCTGCATATCTGCCTGCTGCGGTAGTGGAGGCAAGGTATTTTTAATAAAGAACCACAACGGCCAAAGACACTATGATTCAATGATCATTTTACAGGTAATCTTTGTGCTATTGTGGTTCATTTTTTTTAACGACACCGTTAGCTTGTCTGCAAAGGTAGGTCACCTACCAACGTTGTAAAATGTTATCAGATAACGATACCTGCTTCGGTAAAGCGAAATTGAAAATGCATTGCCGACACCGACAATTTTCCAAAGCGAATACTATAGCTGTGTTATTCAGATAATTAAAATTCTTTGAATTTTCAGGACTGTCGAGTAATTTAGTGTTAGGCGCTATTTTAATAGACATTTTCACTATGGATGATTATTCCCAAAAAACTGTTGAGGCCCTTAAAATCCTTGACCTAATTAGCGGAAATGTTGCCAGTGGTATATCGCTTCTTGAAGAAAATAATGCTGTTTTTCGAAGCTTAGCTGTAAAATCAATTTATATAGATGCTTGTTCTTTTCTTGATGAAATAAACATGCTGACTTCTATTCTGCAAAAAGAAATATTTCTCGACTATACTAATGTGAATAGATTTCTGCTTTTATCTCATAAATCACGGAAAATACTTAACCAAAAGGGCAAGATTCTTTCGAACTTGAGAAATACAATTTTCGCACATAACTATCGTGACAAATCCAAAAGTTATGTTGATCCTCTTGCATGTGCATTTGATTACCCTAAAGGTGCTCCACTATTTAATGATGAATTAAATTTTATAAGCGAAATTATATTTATAATCAATTCACTTGCTCAGGAGTGTTTTAGTTTTAATTCTGATATTGCATATTCAGAGACCAAAGCATCCATCAAAGCCTTTACAGAAGAAATCTTCCCGTTAATAAAGGAGTTAAAATCTGAAAATTTAGTAGAAGACATACATCAAATTCGCCAAGACATTTCCCAAATCAAAGATTCGCTAACAAATAGTAGTGACAACTATAAGATAATCGCAAAGAAACTTAAATGTAAGATAAGAGAATTGTAAGGCAATAAAGTGGCTAACAAAAGGTTTGCCTGTGAAACTCCCTTAAATTCAGACCAGCGGGTTAGTTAATAATTTATTATTTGTAGTTTTGCCTTATATGAAAGCGCTCTTGACTATTGTTACAGTCTTCATTTCTGTATTCGTTTATGGGCAAGAAACAAACAGGATGGACACGATAAACGGGGATTTAATACTCGATAAATTAGCCACTTATAATAAGAGCCACCCTTCTTTATCGCTCTTTCTCCATATCGACAAAACCATTTATACAAACAACGAATCAATTTGGTTTAGCGCTTATTTGTTATCAAAAAATAGTGCTTCGGTTAATGAACATTCGGTTTTATCTGTACTCTTAATAAACGTTGATAATCCTGCTACATATTTCCAAGCAAAATATAGTATGGAATTAGGAAAATGTGCCGGAAGCCTTTTAATACCTGATTCTATCATTCCGGGACATTACCAATTAGTGGCGTACACCAATGTTGTGGATTCAAAATCCTATCCAGTAGTAATTTTTAAACAAGCTATCTCAATAAAAACTACCAATAAAAGCGATTTTGTTGTTCGCGCTAAATTGTTAGATAGTCTTCCGGAATCAAGGACAATACGTGTACAATTAAACGTTAGCAACAGCGAGGGAAACTTAATAAATGGCGCTGGCATAAGCTATCAGCTAAACAAAAATACTTTTAAGAACTCGTCTACAGATAATGAAGGGAAGTCTATAATTTCACTGGCGCGGGCTGATTTGATATCAAAAGAACTACTGATTTCGGTAAAGTACAAAGACCGTCAGCAGTACCTTAATGTTTCGCTTCCCTTTACAAAAGACAGGAAGCTTAGTGTCCATTTTTATCCAGAAGGTGGCAGTTTATGTTATGGTACAATTAATTCCGTAGCGTGGGAAACTAAAAAGTCCGACAACGCACCAGTATCGGCAACGGCTGTGTTATATCGCGATGAGTTAGTAATTGATACAATTTCCACTGATTCTTATGGGATAGGTGTATTTAAAATATTAGTTAATGATTCTGGAAAATATAGAATCAAAATCATAAATACTAAACACAATGAAATAGATAGTATATATCAATTACCGCGTCCGGTAATTGATATCGTATCGTTACACATTGATAAAGCAGTAATTAACGATACGCTTCATTTTACGATTGTTAGCCCAATCAGCAGAACCATAAATGTTCTTGTACATAATTATCGCTCGGCATATTCGTTTTTTCCCCTTGTTGTGAGTAATAAAGAGAGAAGGGTTACTGTAGCACTCAATGAAATGCCAAAAGGCGTAGCCGCTATTACGATACTTGACAATGAAGGGAGACCGTTAGCTGAAAGGCTGTTTTTTGCACATTATGACTTGCGAATAACTGCTGTAATTAAAACGGATAAAACACAATATGAGGGTCACGAAAAAATTACAGTTAAACTTAAGCTTGCTGATCAAAATCACAATTTAGTTGATGGTTTAATCTCTATAGCTTGCGTACAAGCCAGCAGAGTTGAACAAAAAGCAAAACAAGATATCAACTCTTATGTGTATTTTATCGATGAATTGGGCCATCTTCCGTATTTAGAGGGATACAACCAATATGACAATCCAACCCTTTTGGAAGATATTCTTCTAACAAAAGGTTGGAGAAAATACACTTGGCAGGACTTCATTAAACCAGTCACAGATAATGCCTCCCTATCAACTAATTTGCTCACTTATACAGGGTATGTGCAAGCATTCGGAAGAGCAGTTACTAAAAGTATCGCACTCGGTTTGGTAAGTGACTCCAATACAAATATTATTTATACTGACAATATGGGATTGTTCACATTAAAAAATGAAGACTTAACTGTACGGGATAAAGGAAAGAGATGGCTACTTGTGAATAATAAAGGCGACTTCAGTATTGCTATACACGACCCTTATATTGCGGTGAATAAACAACTTTGTGCGGAACTTGCAGTCAAAACAGAAATTGGGAATATTACAACGGGCACTGCCGGAAATTTAGTTGATTTTGAAAAAACCGTCACCTTATCTGAGGTTATTTTGAAATCAAAGAAATCATTTAGTCCGTTTTTTGAGCGTAATACTGAAGTCAAAGGATTTAATACAAATGCCTGTGGGGATTACGTTTGTGCGATGTATGGAGATTTAAATTGTTCATTGCAATTTCATGA
>JANYAL010000354.1 GCA_025361325.1 Bacteroidota bacterium | reverse complement strand
CTGTCCCAGGTTATATCCGAATTTACCTCCCGCTGCCAGTCCGGGTAAACTGTTATCTGCAACTGCATATTTATTGCTCCAGTCTCCATTAACCGGCAAAAACAGATATTGTTTGCCACCATTGAGGGGCAGGCTCAATTTGAATATCGATGAATTGAGGCGGGTAAACTGCTGGCTTGGTACCGGAACAGGGTTATTCCAGCCGCCCGGAGTGGCATCACCTACCATGAACAGGTTAGTGGGTAAGTTACCGGTATACGGAACCACGGAGTATTTACCGGTTTGGAAGTTCAGTGTGATAATGTACCAACCACTTGTTGCCGGGCCATTAAAATTAGTGGGGTAGTTGAACCCGAAATCGCCCCCTGCGGCAGGAAGGGTACCATCGGCAATGGAGAATTTATTACTCCAGTCGCCATTCGCCGGCAATACCAGGTATTGCTTGCCACCGTTCAGGTTGAACACGCCGGCCCAGGTGGTCTCATCCAGGCGTGCAAATTCCTGGGAGGGTACGGGTACCGGATTATTCCATCCACCCTGTGAAGCATCCCCTACTAAGAATAACCTGCTGGTTGTGGGCAATGCCACTTTGGGAGGCACTTTATAAGGGGTATAGGTGAACCGGATGGTGTTGGAGATATACTGATCATTGTTATTCCCATAGGAGGCAATCACCCGTATATTCATTACGTAAATAGTATTGAAAGCAAAACCCAGGCTCAGTGCAGCTGCGTTCAATTCCTTTGCAAGCATTGATCCGTTTGGTGTGCCAACAAATGTTGTAGAGTAAGGATTTGAGAAATTCTTACCTGTTGAATCGATCTGAACGATGAACTTATACAGCGAAGGGCTTTGTGCATAGTTTGGTGAAGTCCAGGAGAACGTGACGGCCACATTATTTGAATCTGAAGGTGCTGGAACAGCCGCAATGACAGAACTGGAAAGTACAACCGGGTTACCCGTTTTATACAGGGGCAGGTCATTTACTTTATCGCAGGATGAATACAGCGTAATGAGGGCTGCACCAGCAAAGAGTAGTTTTAAAATATTTTTCATGTTTCTGTTTTTTTAAAATAAGTAATTGTGCGGGTTAAGGTTATTGAACTGTGAATTTACCGGTTATGAAATTCACCGTTATGGTATAGGTTCCGCTGGCAGCAGGGCCTTTGATATTGTCGCCCTGAGCTTTGAAATTATCGGAAGCCGAGTTGTTGCAACTGTTGCCACCGCAGGAATTACCGTATTTTTTGCTCCAATCGCCGTTCGTGGGTAGCATCAGGTACTCCTGTCCACCGGACAGGGAAACCGTAATCTTATAGTGCGCTACGTCTATCTGGGTGAATTGCTGGGTAGGCACAGGTACCGGGTTATTCCATCCGCCTGCTGTAGCACTTCCCACCAGGAAGAGTTTTCCGTCCGCATATCCATTAGCAGGAGTTCCTGGAGGTATCACCGCAAAATCAAGGTAACCAGTCATCACAATCTTGACCACATTGGAATAGAGTGGAACGCTTCCATTGACAAGCGTGGTCTTTACCCTGATCTCCATATTATGTGTTTTATAGGCTGCCAAATTCAGTTTGGCAATATAACCATTCAGGTCGCCTACCGTAACAGAAGCACCAAGGTCTTTAGGGACTACTTTCTCCTGTATGTTTGGATTGGTGAAATTGGAACCAGTGGTATCGAACTGCAGGGTATAGGTCACATCCTGCGAACTGAGCCCCGTGGAAAACTGGTAATTGGGGTTGGTCCAGGTAAAGCTTACCGCTACATTGTTCTTCTGGGTTATGTCCAGTACCAGTGCATTGGTAGAGCTGGCGGTCAGGACAGGCGCTGTGCCCCCCCTGAAATAGTCAATATTCTCATCCTTTTTACAGGACGCCAATATTGCCACCAGCGAGCTTAAAATGAATAGTCTGTTAATTATTTTTTTCATGTTAACTGATTTTATATTTTATTAATAGCCAGAATTTTGAGACAGGTTGGGGTTTGATGTTCTGTTTGTTTGGGGTATCGGGAAAATATTATATTTAGCGTCAACAGCAGTGCCTGAAGAAACGCCTCCTTTCCATGGCCACAAGTAGGTTCCGGTGGTGAGTAATCCGTAACGGATAAGGTCGGTACGGCGATGTCCTTCCCAGTATAATTCCCGTCCTCTTTCATTCAGGATATTCTGCAGGGTAAGGTCGGATGAAGTGAATGGTGCTGCACCAGCCCTTGATCTGATCAGGTTAATATAAGATAATGCCTGTGTGGTGGTACCACCGGCTCCGCCGCGTAAAACAGCTTCAGCATAGATCAGGTACATCTCAGCCAGGCGAAAGACCGGGAAATCAACATCAGAATAGGTTTTGGTAGGATCGTGTATTGCACCGTTGTCGGAACGTATGTTTCTGTATTTGTTAACATGCAGTCCCTGGTCGAAATTGCTGACATCGCTTATATTGATCTGTGCAGGACTAACACCGTAGGATGAAGTGACAAACATGGCCCTCTTGTCTGTAGCGCCTGTCAGATCAGGGAATAAATTGGCAAATCCCTGTGTGGCACGATACCCATTCCACCCGCCGGACACACCGTATTGGTCGTGGTCAGCTCCGGAAGCACAATGAACAAAGAAAGTAGTATTTCCGTAAGCTTGTGTATTGAGTCCATCGCAATTGATCGCCCAAACTATTTCATTGGTGCATTTATCGTTATCCGCCATGAACAACTGGGAATAACCGCTGTAACCATTTACTGCAGCCGTATTCAGTTGGTAACCTGCGTTGATGACTTTTTGCGCGTAGATGATTGCTGTGTCGTAGTAAGAAGTATTACTTGTGCCCAGGTACACATTTGCATTCAGGTACATCCTGGACATGAGTGCCCATTCAGCACCCTGGTCAACCCTGCCATATTCGATTGATTTTACCGGGGCAAGGGAACCGTCAATTGCTTTTAGTTCATTGGAGATAAACCAGAAAAGGTCAGTCCTGCTGATTTCCCCGGGAAGGTCTGTTCCGATCAGGTTGGATTCTGTGATAAAGGTGGATTTACCGAACAGTTCCATCATCACCCAGTAGTTATATGCCCTGAGGAAGCGGGCTTCTGCCCTTGATTTCCTGATATCAGCAGCATCTGAACCCGTGATAC
>JANYAL010000340.1 GCA_025361325.1 Bacteroidota bacterium | reverse complement strand
GTGGAACACCCGTGGTCAATCCCGCTGCAGTATCTGCAGCTGGTATATACCAACTGATCGCTGTTAACAATTCAGGTTGTTCGGACACTGCTTTGTTCAACCTGACCAATTTCGCGAAACCCAATCTCGGTGCAGACAGGTCTGCTACAAAATGCAGTACAGCAAATTATGACCTTACTGCTCAATTCAACACTTCGGGTCTAACTTCTTTATGGACACTGGGAGGCACTGTAGTCAGCACACCTGCAGCCGTATCCGCGGCGGGAATTTATCAGCTGATTGCCACCAACGGATCAGGCTGCGCGGATACTGCAATATTCACCCTCACCAATGACCTGCAGTTATGTAATTCCACGATAACCGAGCAGACCGTGATTAAGCCAAATCCCGTGCGTGATGTTCTAACTGTTTCAATCATACGTATCGCTGCCGTGAAAGTGGGAATTACAATACATAACAGCTCAGGGCAGAAGGTATACAGTTACACCTACCAGCAGGCTGCAGGCGGTCAGACATATATCATACCCATGCAAGAAATGGCGGGTGGTGAATACTTTGTCACCATACGGGTGAATGACAAGAAGGAAACGGTGAAGCGGATTATTAAGGACTGATTAATTTCGGAATACGGCTACATACATGGTATCAGCACACTTGTCATACCCATTCAGTAATTCCTCCTTTAGCAATTGCAGGTGCCACTTTTCCTTCATGTACTGTGTGATTGCTTCATTCTCTTTCCTGAATACCGAACAGGTGATATAGAAGAATAATCCGCCCTTTTGCAGACCCGGAATAACGTGGGAAACGATGCTGCATTGCCGTTCTGCATACACCCCGATCTGATTTTGCTCGAAATAGAATAATTGCTCCGGATTCCTGCTCCAGGTGCCACTGCCTGTACAGGGACTATCGCAGATCAGCAGTTGACAGGGAGTAGCAGGAAGTTGACAAAGGTCCCTGCCTAGGTCCGACAAAAATGAACGGTACCCTCTAATACCTGCCATGGAAAAACGCGCCTCCAGATTAGCAAGGATATTTTCCCTTATATCAGATACCGTGAGTTCAATATTGCCCTGCAGTATATCAAAGGCCAGTATCGATTTACCGCCACTGGCTGCACAGCAATCCCATATAGAGGCTGGATGCCGGAGTCCGGATAAAGGAAACTGGGATCGGGTTTCTGGTTGCTTTAAAAAATCCAGTACTTTTTGAGAATTATAGTCCTGTATCACCACGTCCTGGTCCGGCTCAATGATTCCATCCAGTTTAGTGGAATTTAGTAAATCAATGCAATCATCATACACCAGAGAAAAATTCAGCCCCGCCATCTGCAGTCTATTAATGACCCGGTCCTTATTGCCGGGCCTTATCCGTAAGAACAGGTGTGGCTGGTGCAGAAAAGAACCGGCATATTGCAGATGATCAATACCTGCACTCAATTCATCTTTCCATGGAAAAATATCCTGTACATCAAAGCAGGTCATTTCCAGTTTTTGCTGAAGGGTAGTTGTAATATGATTGTTCCATTCGGGCCTTAATGATTTCAGGAGACCGTTTGATTTCTGTTCACATAAAAAAGTAGCCAGGATGATCCTTTCCGTAATATCGATATGGCGTACGGCTTTTCCCAACCGATAATAGTAATAACAAATGGCAGCAATATTTTTCCTGTCGCTGGAACCGTATTTCTGGTCGGCTGAAAAAAAACGTTTCAGGAAAACGGATAAAGGCGTTGCGCCAGAATAGGTTCGAATGATATGCGTTGCTGTATTTAAGTAGGAATGGTAATGCATTATTATTTGGGAAATAAAAGACAGTAAAGGATCACCCATGTAACATTGACCACCTTGCACGTGCATACAGGTTCAACATTGACTATAACTCCAGTAAACTTTTCAAAGGGTCTTTACCGAAGAGCATTAAACCGGGGTTTTCCAGTAATTCTTTCACCCGTACCAGGAAACCCACGGATTCCCTGCCGTCCACGATCCGGTGATCGTAACTCAGCGCCAGATACATCATAGGCCGGATCACAACCTGTCCGTTTAGTGCCACCGGCCTGTCCTGTATCTTATGCATTCCAAGTATGGCAGACTGGGGAATATTGATGATGGGCGTGCTCATCATGGAACCAAAGATGCCACCATTGGTGATGGTGAACGTACCACCCGTCATTTCCTCAACGGTAAGTTTATTGTCCTTTGCCCTGGCAGCCAGTTCGGCCACTTTGAACTCAATGGCAGCCATACCAAGACTCTCTGCATTGCGGATCACGGGCACCACCAGTCCTTTCGGTGCACTAACAGCAATGGATATATCACAATAATCGTGGTAAATGATACTGTCCGCGTCAATATAGGCATTCACCGCCGGCCATTCCAACAGGGCATAACTACAGGCCTTGGTGAAGAAGCTCATTAAACCAAGGTTCACCCCGTGGGTCTTGCTGAACATTTCTTTGTACCTGGCCCGTGCCGCCAGGATGGCACTCATATCAACCTCATTGAAAGTGGTGAGCATGGCAGTAGTGTTCTTTGCCTCCACCAACCTGCGGCTGATGGTTTTTCGCAATACAGTCATCTTCTCCGCACGTTCATTCCTTCCAAATAAGACAGTGCCCGGTTTTTGTCCGGGGTGTTGTAAGGCATCCATCACATCCTGTTTAAGGATCCTGCCGTTACTGCCGCTGGGAACGACTTCCCTAACGTCCACTTTACGATCAACAATCATGGCCGCGGCAACAGGCGTTGCTTTAAGATCGGTAGTGGTCTGTGACTTCACCGCCGGTCCATGCTTTGGATTTACTTTGGTGAGTTCAACCTCATTTTTTGATGAACTTTCATTTCTTACGGCAGCTGTATCAATGGTGGCGACCAGGTCACCTATGTGAAGGACATCTCCTTCTTTGGCCTTGATTTGCAAAGTCCCGGCCTGTTCCGCATTGATCTCAAAAGTGGCTTTTTCGCTTTCCAGTTCAGCGATGACCGCATCGCGGTCAACCCATTCCCCCTCCTGCTTATGCCATTTGACCAGGGTTACTTCATTGATACTTTCACCGACCGTTGGAACTTTTATATCGATTGACATGTACGCTGATTTAAGAATGTACAAATTTCGGGTAAATTAAAGGATTATTAAAATTGAATTAAGTCAGCACTTTGTTTTAGTTCTCAGTTCATTACAGATAATAATAAAATTTGGGAAGGAATAAACGATGAATAAAATATTTCAGTTACCAATATCTGAAATAAACATAGGGTTCCCTTAATAAGTAACTGGCGATTATCAGGCACCCAGGAAGGTCTTGAGTAATTTACAGCGGGAAGCGGATCGTAATTTGGTGATCGCCTTGTCCTTTATCTGTCTTACCCTTTCACGGGTAAGGTTGAAATGCTCTCCGATATCTTCGAGGCTCAGGGCATGGTCCACCCCAATTCCAAAGAAAAAACGGATGACATCTTTCTGTCTTTCCGTGAGTGTGCTCAGGGACCTGTCTATCTCAGTTTTCAGGGAGGCTTTAAAAACCAGTTCATTGTCGGTACTGATGGCATCCGGATTGATGAGCACATCGATCAGGGTACTGTCCTCCCCATCTGCAAGGGGTTGGTCCATACTCACATGCCTGGCAGCAACGCACAGAGTGGCGGCGATCTCTTCAGGATCCATATCCAGCAAAATAGCCAGTTCTTCGGGAGTAGGTTCTCTTTCATACTCCTGTTCCAGTTGTGAATAGGCCTTGCTGATGCGGTTCGTGAGGCCCACTTTATTCAAAGGCAAACGAACGATCCTGGACTGTTCTGCCAATGCCTGTAAGATGCTCTGGCGTATCCACCATACGGCGTATGAGATGAATTTAAAACCCCTGGTTTCGTCAAAACGCTGTGCCGCCTTTATAAGACCAAGGTTTCCTTCATTAATAAGATCGGGCAGTGTGAGACCCTGGTTTTGATATTGCTTGGCAACAGAAACCACAAATCGAAGATTGGCCTTGGTAAGTTTTTCAAGTGCATACTGATCGCCCTGCTTGATGCGGATGGCCAGTTTAACTTCTTCTTCAGGTGTGATCAGTTCAACTTTTCCGATCTCTTGCAGGTACTTTTCCAAACTCTGACTCTCCCGGTTGGTAATAGACTTAGTGATCTTGAGCTGACGCATACTCATAAGCCTGTGGATTAAAGGTTAAGTGAGGAAATAGTTGTTCGGGTTAATTATTTGTTAAAAAAAATATATTCCTAAACGTAATTTATAGCATTTGTAATATGTCTCCAAATAATTCTTTTCTAATAGATTGTATTTCAGTATGTTGAAATGTGATTTGTTTAATGTTTTATGCACTTATATTTAACAAAATAAATATCCTAATTAATTTGTTACGTGGATTATTTTGTTATTATTGCAATAAGTAAGGAATCATTAAAATAAAAGAATGAGTAAGAAAATTCTATATACCCTGGAATACCCTGTAAGATGTTCTCCTGGCATTTTGTATGATTTTTTAAGGACTCCTGCAGGTTTACAGGAGTGGTTTGCTGAGAAAGTGGATGAAAGGGATGATGTATTCAGTTTTTCATGGAATGGCAACACCGACAAAGCTGAGTTGCTGGAGAGCGAACAGGATAAATTTGTAAAATACCACTGGCTGCATATGCCCAAAGATGAATATTTTGAATTCCGTATCGAAAAATCGGAGGTCACCAACCAAACCATACTCATCATCAAGGATTATGCTGAAAAAAAGGATATCAAGGATCAAAGCCAGTTATGGGAATACCAGGTGAAAGAATTGTTCCATCGGCTGGGTAGCTGATTTTCAAAATAAAGCGAAACACATCCCGTATTATAATTAAACGAATTTTTATTCCCGGATCAGCATCCGGGTGATATCATGGAAGGATAACATCTCCAGCATCACTTTAAAAGCATCTTCCAGCATTCCAGGCATCTCATTCCATTGTTCCAAAGCGTATTTACGTGCAATCTTTATAAAAGGCCGCTGATACAATATCCCTTTTATTTCATCCGCTGTCATAGCCTCCAGGGAACGGTAATTATCCTGCCCGAAATGATGTTGCCAGGGATCTGTATTAACACAAAGATAATATGCATGCTTATCCAATTGCTGGTATTGGCCAACAAGCACCCCTTCAAAGGCCGTTTTAAAGCAGCCCGACAACTGAAGCGTGATGCTGAAAAAATTCCCCCACCAAAACATAGTCCGAATGACAAAAATATCCGCCTTACTGAAATATTTAGGATAATCAAGCAACACATAAGGAAGCATGCAATAATTCTCCCCTTTGTAGATCTTTGGTTCTGATGAACGAATCAGGTCGGGCAAGTTTGTATATTTCGAGGCGATGAGACCTTTCATCCTTTCACTTAGTTCACTGAAAAGACCTACTCCTTTTTCCATGATGCCGCGTTTCATCACTACCCAGGCTGCGTTTTCAACCAGTACCTGTTCCTCGTGAGAAAGCGCTAAATTTGTTGAGCGTTCCATAATGGTAATATACAAGTTACAAAGTTACCAGTAACCCCATTGCCATCCCGCAAAAAAGCTTTCATGATAAAGAAACTAGACAGGCTCATCCTCAAATCTTTCATAGGGCCTTTCATAATCACTTTCTTCATCGCATTCTTTGTGCTGATGATGCAGAACCTATGGAAATATATTGATGACCTGGTAGGGAAGGGACTGGACATGGTGACCATCGGCAAATTCCTCTGGTACGTAAGCGCCACCATGCTTACACTGGCCATGCCCATCGCCATTCTCATATCCTCCATCATGACATTTGGCAACCTGGGCGAAAGTTTTGAACTCGTTGCCATAAAATCTGCAGGCATCTCACTGCTCCGGTTCATGCGACCCCTGATGTGGATTGCTGTTTTGCTCTGTGGAATAACTTTCCTGTTCGCCAATTATGTAATCCCGTATGCCAACCTGAAGTTTGTTGCTTTGTACAATGACATTTACCTGAAAAAGCCGGCTTTCGACCTGAAGGAAGGTGTGTTCTTTACCCATATTCCCAACTATGCCATAAAAGTTGGAAAGAAAGAGGCCGACGGAAAGACCATACATGATGTGGTGATCTTTGAATTCAATACCAACCCGCAGGACAACTGCATCATTGCGGAAAAAGGAGTGATGAACATATCACCCGACAGCCATTTCCTGGAATTCAATCTTGAGAACGGCACCCGTTACCAGGAAAGAGGCTACCCTACCGATTCTTCTACAGAATACATACGAATGGGATTCAGAACCTTTAAAAAGCTGTTCGACCTGAGTGCCCTCCAAAAAATGAATACCAACGACAGCGTTTACAGGAACAATTATAAAATGAAGAGCATCCGGCAACTCAATGCTTCTATGGATTCGCTGAAAAAGATCAATGATTCGATCAACAGGAA
Organism: Bacteroidota bacterium; assembly: GCA_025361325.1. GTDB lineage: Bacteria > Bacteroidota > Bacteroidia > Chitinophagales > Chitinophagaceae > Ferruginibacter. Next base: position 412 of record JANYAL010000340.1, on the reverse strand, counting down.
AATTGCACAGTACCCTGCCAATTATCTTCATTATACAACCCTACCCGACAGCACCTGGAAAAAGATACCCGATACGGCTGCCCGGTATGCGAAATTTGAACTGTTTATACCCGATTCCATGAGAAGACAGATCAGGGAAGAATCCCTGGCCATACTGACTGCCCTGCGTAACGATATCCAGAATGCAAGCCTGGATATGGAGAACCGCCAGAAGGACATACTCAACCACGACATCGAATGGCACCGCAAATTCTCCCTCTCACTGGCCTGCCTGGTACTTTTCTTCATAGGTGCCCCGCTGGGTTCAATCATACGCAAAGGGGGACTTGGGATGCCCCTGGTAGTAGCCATCATTTTCTTCCTTATCTTTCACCTGCTGAACATGTTCGGAGAAAAATTCGTAAAAAGCGGT
>JANYAL010000331.1 GCA_025361325.1 Bacteroidota bacterium | reverse complement strand
TGACATTTTCCGTTGAAAGTCACCGATGGTTCTATCTGCAACTTGCCTGCAAAGATATCACCTTCCAGGGCGGCTTTTCCCCTTAAAAGCAACAGATCTTTAACATTCACCGTTCCAATCACCTTGCCCAGGATATCCGCCTGCTGACCTGATACATTTCCTTCCACCTTGCCTTCCGGACCAACCAATACCTTGGCCAAAGCAGTCAGGTTCCCCTTGAGCGTGCCGTCTATCCGGATGTCGCCGTTGCTGGTGATATTTCCTGTAATGACTGTACCTGCACCAATGATGGTATTGGCACTTACCGTAGTTTCGTCGAATGAAGATTTTACTTTAGAATTGAACATGTATTTTTAACTTTTATTTCCTGGTTTATATCATTCTTGTGTGTTCTCTGCCTTGGGCAGCAGCAATTTATTGGTGTCCAGTTTCGGAACATTACCTTGTAACACTTTCTGGAGGTCATCAAAGTACTGTTGCTTGTACTTTAGTGCATTCTCCATGGAATCAGTTCTGATCTTAAGAGACTTATACTCCCTGATCTGCTTGGCATTTCCGTAGCCAACACCCGGCAAATAATATTTTAACGGCGTGAAGACGATCAGCGCAATGGTAAGTCCCACCAATACAACGAATAAAGTACTTAAGGCAATATACACACTCAACCGGCTCAGCCGGAATTTCACCACTTCCTCGTAAGTGTCCTCATTCATCACCACCAGCCGATACCTGTTACGCAAACGCTTCAACGTGCTGTTGGCATCTAATTTCACCATATTATTTTGTTCAGGTTAAAAATAAAGAAATGCAACCTAATATGCAATTTTAATGATGTAATTGCTGTTATTTATTTATCATTAATATGCACGGCCTGCGACAACCCAGGTATGGTCATAAATTTTCTTTAAATAGATGGATTACCGTTGATTATATCACTTTTTTAGCAAAAATAACCGATATTTAGCCCCATATCATAATCTTTTATTCATGCTGAAGAGAACCATCCAGGGTGTACTCGTTCTTTCTGTGTTACTGCTTTTACCCGGTATGTCATGGGCTCAACCAACCTGGACACTCGAACCCTTCGGAAAAGAAAAGAAACCCAAGGAATTCGAAGAACGTACACTTGGGTCCGAAAGGACCGCTGAGAAGAAATTCACGGTGCCGCGCCATTTCATCCAGAACACCATAACGCATTATAATTATTACTTCAACGCGAATAACAAAGTGAATAATGTGGTGGACAGGGCCAAGATCAGCAACAAGGATGATTATTCTAAATTACTGCCTTTCTACCCGTATACGCTGGACAACACATCAAAACAGAAAACAGACCTTGATTCCGTCATCTATACCTGCACAGCAGGTATCCTGATCCATGATCTGCGGAATGACTGGATCGACAATCTCTACCTGCTTATCGGCAAGGCTTACTATTTCAAAAAGGACTTCGACTCCGCTGCCATGACCTTCCAGTTCATCAATTACAACCTTTTTCCCCGCCTGAAGGGTGAAGATGACCCCCGTATTGTAGGTACCAATTCCGCTTCCGCCAACGGCACCATCTCTATCGCCAACCGGGAGAAAAGAAATCTCATTCAAAGGATAGTATCGTTGCCCCCTAGCCGCAATGATGCGCTGATTTGGCTTGCCAGAACACAGATTGAACAGAATGAGTTCGGAGAATCCGGTAGCCTTATCAACACCCTTCAGAATGACCCGAACCTGCCCAAAAGGCTGCGCGATGACCTGGATGAAGTAGCGGCCTACTGGTTCTTCAGGCAGGCCGACTACGACAGTTCGGCAGACCACCTGCAGAAAGCACTGACCGCAGCCGACAACAAACAAGACAAATCAAGGTGGATGTTCTTACTGGCACAACTTTATGAAATGAACCACCAGTACGACAAGGCATCCAAATATTACAACAAGGCAGCCGTACAAACCGTGGACCCGATGCTGGAAATATATGCCCGACTAAACGAGGCCAAAATGCTGAAAGGAACCGGTAACCCGAAGGACCTGGACCGAAGTATCAATAACCTGGCCGGGATGGCACGTAAAGACAAATACGAAAACTTTCGCGACATCATCTATTATTCCGCAGGACAACTGAGCCTTCAAAAACCGGATACCACACAGGCGATTACTTTTTTTCGTAATAGCACAAAATACAGCGACCACAGTACTAAATACAGGAACAAACCCTTCCTGCAACTTGCGGACATAGCCTTCTCCCAGCGGTATTACGTGCAGGCTGCTGCCTTATACGACAGCCTTCAACTCCCCGATACAAGCCTGGCCGAGCGCATCACCCAGATCGAGAGCAGGAAGAATGCCTTGACAAGGCTAGTTGATGCCATCACCAAGATCGACAGAGAGGACAGCCTGCAACATATTGCGACCATGCCTTCTGCCGACCGGGATGCCTTCATCAAAAAGTTACTGAAAAAACTACTGAAAGAAAAAGGACTAAAAGATGAAGATAATTATGCCGGCGGTAATTCCAATCCCTTTAATAACAATAACCAGCCGGGCGACCTCTTTGCTAATAATGCAAAAGGTGAATGGTATTTCAACAACAGTGCTATGAAATCAAAAGGCTTCAATGATTTCAAAAGCATATGGGGAAACAGAATAAATGTGGACAATTGGAGAAGGAAGGGTGCAATGGGAATAGCTAATAATAATGGTATCCCCAATCCAAATGATGCAAAGAACAAACAGGGAAACCCCGATAAAAACGCCAAAAATGCACAACCCGCTGAGCTCACCTTCGACAACATGGTGAAGGACCTGCCCCTGACGCCAGAAAAACTGGCCCAAAGCAACGACACCATTGCCACCAACATGTTGAACCTGGCAAGGATATACCAGGGTGAGCTGGATGAATTTCAACTGGCTGCTGATACCTATGAAGCTTACCTGAAGCGTTTCCCGAACAGACTGATGAACGGCGACGTGTACCTGGGCCTCTATTACTGTTACACCAAACTGGGTGATAATACAAAAGCAAATCATTACAAGAACCTCCTGAACACAGGTTTCAAAAACTCCAGGGCGGCGCAGATCGTCAACAACCCCGCTTCGCTGAATCCAAAGACAAAAGACCCCGGGGCCACTAAGCTATATGAACATATTTATAACCTCTTCATAGAGGGTGATTTTGACAAAGCCCTGGCCGAAAAGAAAAAAGCCGACAGCTTGTTTGGAGTCAACTACTGGAGCCCTCAGCTACTCTATATTGAAGCCCTCTACCAGGTAAGGCAACGTAATGACAGTATGGCCATATCCGGACTGGAAGTTCTGATGAACACCTATCCGGCTTCCCCGCTGAAGATTAAGGCCCAGACCATGATCGATGTGCTGAAACGGCGCAAGGAAATTGAGACCTACCTCACCAACCTGCAGATAACCAGGGATACCGTAGACAACATAGTCATACCGGCCGAAATTCCGATAGTGAATAATAAACCGGTAAACATACCGGTAACAAAGGACAGTGCCAGGAAATTGGTTGTGCCCCCCCTCACGAATGGGGTATACACCATGACCCTGAACACTCCGCACCTGGTAATAATGGTTCTCGATAAAGTAGACCCTGTTTACGTGAATGAGGCAAAGAACGCCTTCAGCCGGTATAATACGGAAAATTATTACGGACAGCCATTGTCCATCAGTAAGGATATCCTGGATGCCGATCATAACCTGTTGATCACTTCCTCCTTTGCTGATGCAGCTACAGCCATGGAATATTACAATAAGATCAAAAAATCGGC
>JANYAL010000327.1 GCA_025361325.1 Bacteroidota bacterium | reverse complement strand
CGCTGTCATGCAATTGGCCGGACTGATAGCCGGACTTGATGTACTGGTCATTGCCATGGCTGTTATACTGTTTCCGTATTTATGGAAGGACTGATTCTTTTGGACAGAATTATTAATGGGTTGTGATTGTTTACCCTAACTTTGCGCCACTCTATAAAATCACGCTTCCTGGTGAAGAAAAACTGGTGGAAAATATTATCCCTTCTTTTGTTGGTGTATACCGTGGTTGGTGGCTTTCTGATGGAGGTGCCAAGTCTGTTTATCCTAAATGAAACCATCCGCAACCTGTACTTTCACGTGTGTATGTGGTTCGGTATGATGATCCTTTTTATTGTCAGCTTTGTGTATAGTATCAAATACCTCCGGGGGTTTAATCTTCGCAATGATATATATGCACACCATTTTGCAGCAGTGGGCAGTTTCTTCGGTATCCTGGGTTATACTACCGGTACCATCTGGGCCAATTATACCTGGATAACCGACCAAAGCCAGTCATTGGGAAGTGTATTGAAGGAACCCAAACTCATCGGGGCTGCAATTGCCCTGCTTATCTACGGCGCTTATTTTGTATTGCGCGGTTCTTTTACAGATATCGACAAGCGTGCCAGGATAAGTGCAGTATATAATATTTTTGCCTTTGCCATGTTGTTCCCAAGCATCTGGATCATTCCCCGGTTGGTTGGCAGCCTGCATCCCGGCGCACCCGGCAGCGAAAGCGGTAATCCTGCTCTGAATTTCAAGGATATTGACAGCCGCCTGAGAATGGTCTTTTATCCGGCGGTCATTGGTTGGACATTGCTGGGAACATGGATTGCTACGTTGAAGATCCGGCTACAATTATTAAAAGATAAAAGCCTGTTACATGAATAAGATGTTGCGTAGTTTACTTTTTTTGTGCTGCGGCCTGTTTATACAAACCGCAGTGTTTGCGCAGGAGAAACCCGCAATGGCAGATCTGATGCGGAGCAATGGAAAGATATATGTGGTGGTAGCCGTTTGCCTTACCATCCTGCTGGGTTTATTCCTGTACGTTTTCATCATTGACCGGAAGGTTGGCCGGATGGAGAAAGAACATTAAGGGAAGGTTAAATGTGATCATTTTCTGCTGATCAAACTGATTTTTCATAGCTTACTCCACTAACTTTAAACAACAATTGCTTAACATAAAACAATTCTATGAGTGCAACAAATGCATATAGCTTTTTTCAATCCGTGGAAAGAAGTTTCGACAAAGCCGCAAAATTCACCAAATGGGACCTTGGGATACTGGAACAGATCAAAGCCTGCAACAGCGTTTACCAGATGCGTTTTCCGGTGAAACGCGACAATGGCAATATCGAAGTGATAGAAGCCTACAGGGTGCAGCACAGCCATCACAAAGCTCCCTGTAAAGGAGGTATACGTTTCAGCAATGAGGTCAATCAGGATGAAGTGATGGCTCTGGCCAGCCTGATGACCTACAAATGTGCCATTGTGAATGTACCGTTCGGGGGGGCCAAAGGAGGCATCAAAATAAATCCCCGCAACTATAGCCTGTATGAACTTGAAAAGATCACGCGCCGATATACTTCAGAACTGGTGAAAAAGAATTTCATTGGCCCGGGTACCGATGTACCCGCCCCGGATTACGGAACAGGCGAAAAAGAGATGGCCTGGATCGTGGATACCTACGCCTCTCTGAAACCCGGCGAGATCGATGCTGCAGGTTGTGTGACCGGTAAACCAGTTACCCAGGGCGGGGTGCGCGGACGAAAGGAAGCAACAGGCCTGGGTGTATTCTACGGGATACGTGAAGTTTGCAATATGGAAGTAGTGATGAAAAGACAGGGCCTTGCTACCGGTATTGAAGGAAAGACAGTCGTTGTTCAGGGCCTGGGAAATGTGGGATACCACAGCGCTAAATTCTTCCGGGAGCATGGGGCAATCTTGATTGGTCTCGCTGAATATGAAGGCGCGATCTTCAAGGCCGATGGCCTGAATGAGGAAGAAGTGTTCCAGCACCGGAAAGCCACAGGCAGTATCCTGAATTTTCCGGGAGCAACCAACCTTGCGAAGAATACAGATGCCCTGGAAATGGAATGTGATATCCTCATACCCGCTGCCCTGGAGAATGTAATAAACGGTGAGAATGCGCCAAGGGTTAAGGCTAAGATCATCGGTGAGGCCGCCAACGGTCCTTGTACGCCCGAAGCAGATGAAATATTTGTAAAAAAAGGTATCCTCTGTGTTCCAGACATGTACCTCAATGCAGGTGGTGTTACGGTTAGCTATTTTGAATGGCTGAAGAACCTAAGTCATGTACGCTACGGACGCATGGAAAAAAGATTCACAGAAAACCTCAATACACATATACTTGGCCAAATCGAGGAATTAAGCGGTAAAAAAGTGAGTGAAATGGAAAAGGAATTCATCATGCACGGTCCCGATGAGGTAGACCTGGTTCACAGCGGACTGGAAGAGACCATGATCGCCGCAACAAGGGAGATCATGGATATCTGGCTGAGCAATCCAGGCATTCCCGACATGCGTACTGCAGCCTATGTAAGCGCCATCAATAAAGTGGCCAACAGCTATGTGGAATTAGGAATATTCCCTTAAAACATAACTATCTGATTATTATAAAGGTTCCGGTATTCATATACCGGAACCTTTTTATTTTATCAGGTCAGGTCAAACACT
>JANYAL010000310.1 GCA_025361325.1 Bacteroidota bacterium | reverse complement strand
AAGCGGAAGATAGAACTTTCAGAGGCGATGCACTGATCCGATCAACAACATAATAAGCTATCTGGGCAAATGCCCAGACAGCTTAAGTTAAAACATTAGATCCAGGCCAGCTTACAGCAATACTGCTTCATGCGTAATATTCGTATTTAACGATTTGGATATGGGACAGTTTTCCTTTGCATCTGTTACAGCAGCATCAAATTGTTCCTTGCTGATACCAGGAACAGTTGCCTTTACCACTAAATGTGATTCGGTAATGGCGCCATCTGCCAGGGTTATCTCACAAACTGTTTCAATAGATTCTGCCGTAAATCCTGCTGCTGACAGCACAAAGGTCAGTTTCATGGAAAAACAGCCTGCATGCGCAGCAGCTACCAGTTCTTCCGGGTTGGTACCAGGTCCTTCAGCAAAACGGGAGTTAAAAGAATAAGGCGTATTATTCAAAATGGTACTCTGTGTAGAAAGATGTCCGGATCCTTCTTTACCCGTGCCGTTCCAAACGGCAGTTGCGTTTCGTTTCATTATTTATCTTTTAATTGTTTACTAAATATAAGCTCGGAAAATCCAATGAGGAGTTGCCTGTCTGTTTCAACTACAGGTCGCTTAATGATACTGAAGTATTCAGTCATCAGTTGTATAGCCTGATTCTCGTTCGTTATCTTTTCCTGAACCAACAGGGGCAACCCGCGCCAGGTTGAACTTTTCTTATTCAATATTTGCTCCCAACCGGCCTGCCTGCACCATTCAGCCAACTTATCTTTGGTTATATCCGATTTTTTATAATTATGGAATTCAAAGGAAATGCCATGAGCTGTTAACCAGGCCAAGGTCTTCTTTATAGTATCACAGTTGGGTATTCCATATACTTTACACATAGCCATATCAGTAAACAGGGTGTCCGGGATATGTTTTCATAAATGCTTCTATTTTCATGGAAGTTAGAGGGAATGCTGAATTGCTAAGTGAAAATAACAAATGAGAAAGAAAATTGTTTAAGCTGGGTGAAATCTTATAGAAAACAGCGCACCAGATCAATTGACCGGGAACTGGGAAGCAGGAATATTGATGAATCCTACAGGATGTAAGATCACCCAATTTTTGAAATCCTGGGCAGACTCCATTCCTATTCCGTCGATGATCTGAGTCTTGGTTCTTATTTTAACTGGTTTATCTGTATAGAATTCATGCTTTAATTTTGACCTGTCCCACCATAATTCATTACAATAAAGCGTATCGCCCTTAATATTTGTTATTCTAATACTGTCCTTTAACAATACCCGGCTTTGTGATTCAAAATATTTACCGTAAAAAGCATCCAGGCGACTGTCAACACCCGACGTATCGTTATAAAAATCCACATGCAGTTTTTTAGGGAATTCAACATAAGGCATAGTGTCCTGAACCCTTAACATCAAGTTTGATAATAGGGTGGCTTTTGCCTTACCTCCGAGTGTATAATTGATATTTACTTGTTCGGCCTGTTCCACGCCCAGTCTGTTACCGGCAAGATCTTTAATCTCCTTATTAGTATTCTCACAGGCAGGGAAAAAAACAATAGTTAAAAAAGTGAAAGCTGCAGGGGTCAATAGTTTTTCAGCTTTAACCCGCCAGTTGCATAAATTCTTTGATGTTGGATCAATGACCATCTCAGCTGATGAAATTAAGAGTTGATGAGCCAGTCGGGGTATGAAGCGTTTCAGTCATACTTACGCTTTTGGAACCAGCGTGCATTCATGGAAACCCCAATGCTGAAACGCAGGGTATTTTCCCGCAGATTGGTCGTTTTGTCACCCCGGCCACCAATCTCAATGGCTGTATTAAGTACTACATATTCGCCACTGAAGTTCAGTCGCTGAAGTGAGGTCAGGGGCATTCCGGTGCCTAATGTAAAGCCGTATTGAGGCCGGTTGTTGTTCAACCTGATATAATCAGGTCCATAATACAGTCCTGCACGATATTTCACAAAATTGAAGTATTTTTTTATTGCAGTCTTTTCCGAAGCAGGATAATATTGTGCTCCTGCTCTAATTACCCAGCTGTTCTGCAACTGGTCAGCCACGCCGTAATACTTGTAACTGATCCAGTTGGAAGTTTCATAATCCATTCCCACCATCCAGTGCTTACCAGTGTAAGTAAAGCCAAGGCCTATCGTGGAAGGCAGGTTAATGGTGCCTTTTACATCTTTCTGGTCATTTACACTATCTATACGGTATGTATTACCGTTGACATCATATGAAAAGGTCTCGCGAATGATATTTCGGCTGGCATTAAGCTCCTGCTGCAGGTTACCATAGATGCCAAGGCGCAGCAACCCAGACAAAAATGAGGTCTCATATTGCATACCTCCGCTCAGAAATAATCCGCCAAAATGGGTCGAATCGGAAGAATTAGACTTGTAATAACTTACTGTATCATTCAAAAAAGAAAGCTTTGTACTATAGTTCTTGGAGCCGAACATATACCCGATATTAAGCCCGGCACTGAATCTTTTAATATGTTTTATATCTTCACTGAGATCTATAGAAAATCCTGAACCTATATAGGCCTGATTGACCCCGCCTGTACCTTCATATATCGTATTGATACTATCTACACCCGGAAGGCGCTGGTTATTCTCAATCTTATAATTGATCCTGGATAATGGACGCAGGCCGAGACTAATCCCCCAGTTCACTTTATTTTTGATGAGCTTCTTGGGCGTGATAGGGAATGCCAGTTGCAGGTATGAAAATATAGAATTGGTGGATGTGAATTTACTGACCGGACTGGTGCTTTTTAAACCCCTGATATCGGTCTCAGCACCGAGCTCAAAAATAGTATTTGAAACGCTGCCAAGCGATGCCGGGTTAATGAAATTGATACTCTGGTAATCCAGTATACCGGCTGAAATACCTCCCATTGCCCGGGAAAGTATATTCTGATTGGGAACGATATCGCCTATTCCATATCGGGAGTATGGCGAGTTTTCCTGCGCATTAGCTGTCAATTGCAAGCCAAGAGTCACAAAAAGAAAGGGTAAAATTCTAGCCATTGTTAGTTTCGCTAAGCGCATATAAGCCTTTGAATAAGAAATTTGAGTCCGCAAATATCTTCTTTTTAAGCTGACGGGCAAAATAGGCTGTATCACCCCCGGTTAAAACCACGTTAAAGTTATCATACCGATCAGCGTAAGATTCAATAAAACCGGCCATTTCAAAGGTAATTCCGGCAATTACCCCGCTCTGTAAGTTTGTTTGGGTATCGTATCCGATCAATGGGAAATTCCACTCTTTTTGAACCAGGGGCAGTTTTGCGGTGAATAGTTGCATGGCTTTGAACCGCATCTCCATGCCCGGCGATATGCTGCCCCCAATAAACTCGTGGTACTGGTTGATGAAATTGTATGTGATGCACGACCCCATACCTATAACAAGGTTGTTCTTATGCGGGAAATAGTATACCGATGCAGCAGAAAGTGCCAGCCTGTCTGCGCCAATGCTTTCCGGCTTTCCTACCGGGGTTGTGAAATTGGTTCTGGTAAGATGAGAAAGTTTATGAAACTTTGTTCTTGAAGCCAACAGGTCCTCGATCAAAGGATTATGCACAATAACTGAGGCAAGTATCGACCGTTGCGGCTTATAGGTTTCCAATAGATCTTCAATTGTCTTTGTATCGTCATTAAACAAAACGATCTCTTCACTGAAAACATCATTTTCAAATATTCCCGCTTTTAAACGGGTATTTCCAAAATCCAGACAAAGGGTTTTTTGCATGTTATATGGGATTATTCATTGGGATTAGTAAAACTTGGATATGTATAGAATGACCCATTTGTAACTAAATGCTAAAGAACGAAATGAATGACATGTAAAGTAACTTGCCTGTTGTCTATCGGATATTATAATTCCGTACCGCCCAAATTCTTAAAATGACCATTCAGTTTTATTTTATTCTTAAGCGTCTCCATCTCTGTAATAACAGGTAAAACTTTCTGCAGATGTCTTTTGAGGTATTCCTGTCTTTGCAATTCATACATCAGTTCCAGCAACTCATATTCCTCCAATAAAGAAAGGCCGGCATGATGAGCCAGATCATAACACCAAAGTTCATTATCTGGTTTCTCAAAGTCTTTGTTAATCATTAAAAGCCGGTGTAATTCCCGCACACTGCTGATTAGGATTTCCATCAATGCCTTGCTGCCACTAGTATAATTTGTAGGATAATTGACAATTGCACCACTGTATAGTTTTTCAGGAAGTTCCCGGACAGTTTCCAGCATCCGGAATACTTCAAGGCCACTGGTCTTTATATCCATTTTACCATCCGCATAAACCATGCTGATTTCCTCTACCCGCACTAAAGTGCCCATTTCACAGATCTTATCATCGATCACTGCAGGTATTCCAAAAGGCTTATTATTCTTATGACATTCGCCGATGAGCTGTTTATACCTGGGCTCAAAGATATGCAGGTTTAATGCTTCACCGGGATAAACAATAATGCTCAGGGGAAATATAGGTATAAAATTAGACATGATATCAATGGATCAGGTATCTTTATTTTTATTCATCTCCTGCAGGAAACTGTATTTTAAAAAGGTATACCAGGCCGTTGTCCTGGCTATGAGGAAGCCCTCCCAGCCATCCAGGAACCCCAGCTTGAACAGATAATATTTTATAAAATTAAACCCAGGGCTTAAACGAAGTTTAAAAAATCCCGCTTGTTTCCCCTGTTCGTGATATTTAAGAGCATTCAATCTTGCATAGTGTATGGTCTTGGTGATCAGGTCTTCGAGGCCGTTACTGGTATAGTGCAAAACACTACCTTTCAGCATCACGGTCACGGTTCCGGCTGGAAACACCAGGGCTTCATGCACAGCGGCATCATTCCAACTGACCCTTTTCCGGTTGAACAGGCGCACATGTTTATCGCCCGACCATTCTCCAAATCTGATCTCCTTGTTTCGATAGAAATTCCTGAACCGGATATTGCCCACCATATTATCATCGTGCAGGCCTGTATTCAATAAAAATTCCCTTAAAATGCAATCAATGGCCTCATCTGCATCCAGGCTGAGTACCCAGTCGTACCTGGCTGCAGCAATCCCTTTGTTCTTATTGGGTCCGTAACCACCCCAGTCTGTCGTGATGATCTTCGTGCCGTATCTGGCACAAATATCCAGGGTGTCATCGGTGCTTCCGCTGTCCACAATGACTATATCATCAGTAAGTCCCTGCAGGCTTTGCAAGGTGTTACCGATGATATGCCCTTCATTCCTGGTGATGATCACAACGGAGAGTATCATACATTCAATGCAAAGAATCAACAATGCCATGCAAAGAAACAATAAAGAAAAATATTATCACCGCATAACAGTGCATTTGGACAAAAAAGTCAATTAATTTGGAATTTGAAAGCGGTTGGTTGAAATTTGTACGATGTGGGAACAACAGCTAGCAGAAATCAGGAAAGGAAACAACAAAACGCTGGCACGCTGTATATCCGTTATCGAGAATGAAGTGTCCGGTTATGAAGCATTATTACAAGCATTGCCTTCATCTGATATCCCGGTGATCGGTATCACCGGCCCCCCGGGTGCGGGCAAAAGTACACTCACAGATGCCCTGATCGGTCTGTTGGTGACCAGGGGGAAAAATGTTGCGGTATTATGTGTTGACCCTTCTTCTCCCTTTAACCTGGGTGCCTTGTTGGGCGACAGGATACGCATGAGTGAATGGTACAACAACCCCATGGTTTTTATCCGTTCACTGGCAACAAGGGGTTCACTGGGAGGCTTGCACCCCAAGATCATTGAGATCAGTGATCTGGTAAAAACAGCACCCTTCGATCTGATCATCATTGAAACGGTTGGCGTAGGACAAAGCGAAATAGAGATTGCCGGTCTTGCCGATGTAACCATCGTGGTGATGGGCCCCGAATCAGGAGATGAGGTGCAGACCATGAAAGCGGGACTAATGGAAATTGCAGACCTGTTTGTAGTGAACAAAGCAGACCGTCCCGGGGCAGACCTGCTCGTAAAGAACTTAAAATTGATGTTTCACATCGCTGATAAAAATGCGCTGCCTGTTCCCGTGATTAAGACCATTGCCTCACAGAAAGAAGGTATCCAGGAACTGGTGGAAACGATCCTTAGCCTCCTGGATCAAAACAGCCACAACGATAAAAGAACATGGCTGCTCGCCGAGAAGGCCTGGCATCTCATCAGACAGAAAAAAATGAATACCCTTACAAAACTGGATATAAAAAAACAAATTGAATCAACTGGAAAAGACTTCAACTTGTATCGGTTCATTAAAACTCATTACTGATGGAAATGATACCCAACAAGAATCTTCCGCATATTGCCAAATGCGAGCCCCAAATGGTGAAAGTGGTACCCGGAAAAGTTTACGCCTGGTGCACCTGCGGCCTGAGTGAAAAGCAACCTTTTTGCGACGGCACACATAAACGCATTGAACCCATGATCAATGAACAGGGAGAACCTGTGATGCCTTTTAAAAGCTTAAAGATCGAATTTGAAACAGAAAGGGAAGTGTGGTTTTGTCAATGCAAGCATACCAGTACCCCTCCTTTCTGCGATGGCACACATAATAAACTGGGAGGCGGCTAAAAGGTGAAGGATAGAAATGTAATTGCGGGTCACTACTCAACCTATGTTTTTCTGGCCTTTCCACCAGCGATATCCAATAAAGGAAACGATCGCAAAAGGCATCAGCATAAGATAAAGGATGCCCTGGTTAAGTCCCAAAGCTGGCTTTTCTCCCATTTGCATAGCCGTTTTAGTACAAACGGAACATTGTCCCCAAACAGCGGTACCCGAATAGGTCAGGATTAAGACAAGTATGACTATGATAAATATGTTTTTCAACTGAATCGCAAAAGTAGGAATAAAATAAATATACGCATGCCTCAACCCCTGATTTTATGCAAACTTTAATGGCTCTTCCTTCTTAATCCTATACATCAATGTATATTTCAAAAATGCTCACTACCGGGTGAGAAATTAATTGACATACATAAATATTGCCTTTCCCTACATCAGGCGTAATGCAGTCAGGCCCTGATCTCCGAACCAGATACCTTGTTGTGAAAGATCTCCTGGTCGAAGAATTTGGGCATTGATATAAAGGCTTTCAGGTCTCCCTTCATGATCAATGCGGATAAAAGGTCATCGGCCCGGTACTTTACAGGTGTTTGTGCTTCTATTAATTTTTTTGCCGCGTCAAGGGTAATGGCATAGGCATGGGTACAATCATGAAAACCGGCCCTTTTCAAATGTTCGCTGTACGGCCTGGGTAAAAGATGGCTTACCATGGTAAAATTCCATTTCATCAGGCCCAATGAACTCATTATTTTGTAAAAGAACTGTTTGATCTTAAGACCATAAGAAACTATTTCATGCTTTAAGTAGCCCAGGTATAACAGTTCCCAGTCCGAGGGCAATTCAAGTATTGCTTCATGGAGCATGGCTAGAACGTCATACAACGGCACCACATCATCTTCCAGGATCAGGACCCTTTTCCATCCATTTTTGACCACTGCTTCGTAAACATACCGGTGCGATAAGGAGCAGGCAATTTCTCCCATGTTCATTGATTTGCCCTGGCGCTGAAGCTGCCGGGCCATTTGCTCGTCATACGTACCATCTAATCTCAGCCTGTCTTCGTCCAGCAGCAATTTATCGCTCCCCCAGAAAAAATCAAAAGGCAAGCCTTCCAGGCGCTGTTTGACCAGTTGATGCCTTGCAGTCAAACGGGGAATAGACACTACCAGGATACTGTCGAAATACTTTTCAAGAAAAAGAATGGTATCAGGTGAAATGGACAATGGAGTGATTTAATTGTTCCGCAAAAATAACTGTTTTGAACGTTGCTTATCCTATGTTTGAGCCACTGAGCACCAAAACAATTGTAGTAAGGGAACAATTGTATATTTTTAAACTGAAAATATTTCCGCCTACGTAAAAATGGATCATCCTTTTATCTCTATATGTATTCCAACTTATAAAAGAGCCTTACTCCTGAAAAAGCTGCTGGACTCTATCCTGGTCCAGGATTTCAGGAATTACGAAGTACTGATCAACGACAACAGCCCTGATGATTCGGTTCAGGACCTCATCAGGTCGTACACGGATAAACTAAAAGTATCCTATGAAAAAAATCAACCAGCCGTATCGGCCACAGAGAATTGCAATAGCGTCATACGACGTGCCAAGGCCCCCTGGGTCAAAGTGATGCATGACGACGACTGGTTCGAAGGTGCCAATGCATTACAGCAATTTGTCCTTGCAGCGGAAACCAGTGGTAAAGACTTTATATTTTGTGCAAGTAACCAGGTATACCTGGAGACCAATAAAAAGAAAAAGGAAGAACTAAGCGGGGAAAGAAAAAAGATGCTGGATGATTCTGTCTTCAGCCTTTTTTATTTGAATGTGATCGGGCACCCCAGTGTGGTCATGCATAAGAAGGATATGAACATTGAATACGATAACGATTTCCACTGGGTGCTGGACATAGATTTCTATATCCGTTACCTGAATGCACACCCCGCCTATCATTATATCCCAGACACCCTCGTCAATATTGGTAAGGGTCCAGATCAGGAATCCAGTAAATATTACAAGAACCCCCGGGTGGAGATCCCCGAATATTTCAGGCTGCTTGCAAAATACGACCCTGAACTTCACTTGAAGAACAAGTATGTATTTCACCTGGTATGGAACATGTGCAGACGTTACCGCATTCGGCAGCTTGACCAGATACATACAATGGGGTACGATGGGAGGATGCCCGAAAATCTGCCGGACATCATGGATTGCCAGATGCACATTCCCGGCTTCATCCTCAAACAAAGGCCCTGGTCAGAGCTATTGATGAAAAGGTGCTTTAATAAGCTCACTCAGGGCTTGAATAGGTAAAAAGCAGCCTGGTCGGCCTGCTGCAGCTTATTATTCGCCACATTGATCACTTTAAACTGTTGAATATCTTTTTTACGGAATACGGAAGCCGTCTTATTTACCATGTATGAGTTGCTGTCATTCAGGGCTATGCCTTTTGTGTATTGTTCACTCCCGATAAGACTCATATAATTACCGTCAAAAACCGTTTTCCTTATTTCAAAACCTGCACGTTCAGCCAGCAACTGCATGCTGGCCATGGAATGTATGATGATATGCCTGGGCGCATCGAGGTCCATCCAGTTGGTCCCGTATTTTTTCCAGCTATACATACCCATTACTGGAGTCCTGATCAGTAAATATTTACCCTTTTTCAGCAGGCTGTATGATTGCTGCAGAACCTTCAGCGGTTCGTCCATATGTTCAAATGCATGGTGCAGCATAATCAGATCAAACTGTCCCGACAGGTCGTAAATGCTTTTTTTGATGATCTGTACGGCGCCATGATCCTGGTCTTCGCTAATGAAGGGATCAATCCCATGCAGGTTCGTGAACCCGATCCTGAACAAGTTCAGTAACAGGCTTCCATTACCGGTACCCACATCCAGTATGGTATCATCATACTGCACACCGGTAGCCCGCATCCAGGTATAATAATCAGGAACCTTGTAACCAATTGATAAAAGGGTACCCGGTATCCTGTTCCTGCCGTAAATGAGATAGGAGGCTTTCCATTTTCTTAATCTATCAGGCTTTTTGCGGAGGTCCAGTCCCAGGTTAAAGGAATAATATCCCTGTTTGGGATAATACTTGCCAAGGCCTTCGGGTATATCCAGCAATTGCATGCAACCGCAACATGCACATTCCATGTACCTGAATAATTCCCGTGTTCCCAGCTGCATCTCCCTGACTGTATGCAAACGGTTACCGGCGGTGTTGCCACAAACGGTACAGTTGTTCATTTTTTTGATTTGGACCACAAATTTAAATATAAATACCCGGTCGCCCGGCATACCTGAAATAAAGATCCCCCGTAAGAACGGGGGATCAGTAATTATATGAACGGTGAAATTAAACAGCTTCCGAAACCATGGATTTCTGTACGCGCTTCCTGTCATCTTCATTGAGTATGACTTTGCGCATCCGTATATTCTTTGGCGTTACTTCAATACACTCATCCTGCTGGATGTACTCCATGCACTCTTCCAGGGTCATCAGGGTCTTGGGAGCAATACGGCTGGCGTCATCACTACCGCTGGCCCGGTGATTGGTGAGCTTCTTGGGTTCCGTAGCATTTACTACCAGGTCGCCCGGCTTGATGTGCTCGGCAATAATCTGCCCGGCATATACTTCTTCTCCCGGGTCAACAAAGAAAGTGCCCCTGTCCTGCAATTTATCGATTGAATAACCAGTCGTCTTTTCTGAGTTCTTGGATAGCAGCACACCATTGCTCCTTCCGGGTATAGACCCTTTCCAGGGACGATAATCGGTAAAGCGGTGAGCCATCACGGCTTCCCCTGCCGTATTGGTAAGCATATTGCTGCGCAGGCCGATCAGACCTCTTGAAGGGATATCAAATTCAAGGTGTTGCATCTCGCCCTTACTTTCCATGATCAGCATCTCACCCTTACGTTGGGTCACCAGGTCTATTACCCTTCCGCTGAATTCCTGCGGTACATCCACTACCAGGGTCTCAAAGGGTTCGCATTTCTTACCATCAATCTCTTTTATGATAACAGTCGGCTGTCCTACAGTCAGTTCATATCCCTCCCGTCGCATGGTCTCTATCAAAATACCCAGGTGCAGGATACCGCGTCCGAAGACCTGGAAACTGTCTGCCCCGTCTGTATCCTCCACCTTCAAGGCGAGGTTCTTCTCCGTTTCTTTCATCAGCCTGTCCCGTAAGTGACGTGAGGTAACGAATTTCCCGTCTTTTCCAAAGAAGGGTGAATTGTTAATGCTGAACAACATGCTCATGGTGGGTTCATCCACACTGATCAGGGGCAATGCCTCCGGGAATTCCGCATCACAGACCGTATCGCCTATATTGAACTGGTCGAGTCCCACCAATGCGCAAATATCTCCCGCACTCACTTCAGTCGCTTTCTTTTTACCCAGTGCTTCAAAAGTGTATAATTCCTTTATCTTCATTTTCTTTATACCTCCGTCTGCCTGTACCAGGGCAATGGCCTGTCCTTCACGTACGATACCCCGGGCTACCTTCCCAACTGCAATCCTGCCCAGGAAGGAGGAATAGTCTAATGAAGTGATCTGCATCTGTGTTGTGCCTTCATTTACTTTGGGTTCAGGTACAAATTCCAGGATGGCATCCAGCAACGGAAAGATATTATCCGTCTGTTCCAGAGAGGTATTCATCCACCCTTGTTTGCTGCTTCCGTAAATAGTGGGAAAATCAAGTTGCTCTTCTGTGGCATCCAGGTTAAAGAACAATTCAAATACCGCATCATGTACCTCATCAGGACGGCAGTTGGCCTTATCTACCTTGTTGATTACTACAATCGGGTGCAATCCCAGTCTTAATGCCTTTTGCAATACAAAACGGGTTTGGGGCATAGGACCTTCAAATGCATCGACAAGCAGGAGAACACCATCAGCCATCTTCAATACCCTTTCTACTTCACCACCGAAATCACTGTGGCCAGGCGTGTCTATAACGTTGATTTTAACGTCTTTATACTTAACAGAAACATTCTTGCTGAAGATAGTGATGCCTCTTTCCCTTTCCAGGTCATTACTATCCATGATAAGCTCGCCCGTTTCCTGGTTATCCCGGAAGATATTGGTACTATGCAATATTTTGTCCACCAGTGTCGTCTTGCCATGATCTACGTGCGCAATGATGGCGATATTCCTTATATTCATTGTTAAAGCATTGAACCTCAAGCTAAAAAATGCAATTCAGGTCTTACGGCCTTTCCCTTGCAGATGATTCTCTTGTGGCTGATTTTTAGGCCGCAAAGGTACGCTATTTAAGCCGGATGGCAAGGTTAATTGTAGATTAATACCGCAGGAGGTCACTTTGGGGGATTTCTTTGTATCAATAGAAAATAAATGGTGTATGAACAACATAAGAAAACGGAACGAAAGTAAACGGATAGCCCTGGTGGCGCATGACAACAAGAAGTCGGACCTGATCGAATGGGCCGTTTACAACAAGTCCGCCCTCGCCCGGCATGAACTCCTTGCAACCGGTACTACCGGAAAGATGCTGGAAGACAAACTGGACCGCCCCGTAAAAAAGATGCTGAGTGGACCCCTCGGGGGCGACCAGCAGATCGGTTCCATGATCGCCGAAGGGAAGATCGATATACTGATCTTTTTCTGGGATCCCATGGAAGCACAGCCGCACGACAGTGACGTTAAAGCCTTACTAAGACTGGGCGTTACCTGGAATATCGTACTGGCCTGCGATAGGGCCACGGCTGATTTTATACTCACCTCACCCCTGATACAGGAAGAATACAAGACCATCATTCCTGACTACAGCAGGTACCTGAACAGGAAATTACATAAATGATTGGGTTTGTTTACGTATGGATGATTTGATTGAAATAATCATCATTTCTTTTTTATATTAGTACCCAGATAAACAGCACTCCATGGATACTATCTTCAATGATTACCTTCTCTATTACGAGGCACGGATGAAACGCCGGCAGCACAGTAACGTCTATACGCATTCCTACCAGTCGGAAAAAGCGATGTACGGACTTGTGGCCTCCTGCAGCAGCCTGGAAGACCTGCAGGCAAAGTCGGATGAGTTCCGCCGGTTGAGTGTACAGAATGCCATCGCTTTAGTGAAGGACCAGGAGACCTACCGGAAAAAGGTATACGAAAATTGCAAGGAATTCATACGGGCAGAAGCATCCGCCGCGATATTAGAAAAGATAGATGGCATGCAGACCGACATGGAGATCGTGGAGATGGTGAACCAGGTACACCAGCAAAACAATATTGACATCACAGTGGATCAGTTGGTGGACTTTTTCTACTCCGACTTCATCGCCATGGAGAATATCGAAGTATACCAGCAGGCGATCATACCCGAAGCCTGGCGCAAAGAATGCAACGATCACGCACAGGAGGCCATGGACAGCGGAAAAAAAATATGGCAGGAAAACCAACTCCCCAACGCCCGGAACTGGAAACCGGGATGGACCCTGGATTATAAGCTCCTGTATGAGGACCGCCACCGGAGACTGATACCGGTGAACGATGTAGAAATGGAAAAAAAGATAGCCCTCCATAAACTTTATAAACCTTGCTGATATGCCTATAGACAAGACCTATTCCGATGCCATGCTGGGTACCTTCCGCAACATGATGCAGGAATGCAGGGATAAAAAAATGAGCGGGAAGGCCTTCGATACCATGAGCGATGCCATGGACAGGATGGAAGCTTTTGCCCTTGAAATGGATGATGTAAGTGCCTTTACCGCCAAACTGACCACCGAAGGCCTGTTCACTGATTTCAGCACCGCCTATGGTGAAGCCCTTGCTGCCGAAGGCCAGAAAAAATATGCTGCTTCAGGCACCTATGATGACAATGCCCTCTTGCAACAGACCCTGGAAGCCTATGAAAACAGCCTGCCATCCTATAATGACCACCCCGACAAGGATAAATTACAGGCCCCGATCCGGGAAGTGATCGCACTGGGAAGATCCGGCATAAACTACCCCAGTTTCTTGAGGCTGTTGATAGAAAAAGGGCTGGACAAGGCCATGGAAGGTTCCATACTGAGCCGTGAGGCGTTGGAGAAGGACATACAATGGGCAGCCGAAATGTACCAGCCGGTATATGTAAGAAGGAACAGGGCACTGCTTGCCAAATTTGATGAGATGGCCACAACAGCCGCTTTTGGCGTTCCCGACAGCATCGTATTCTCCATGGAAAGGTTCAGCATCGAATCGGCATGGCAACCCGAGATCAACCGCTACGACGCCATCGTATGGCGCTGGGGCCGGTTACTGGAACTTGTGCACGACTGGATAGACGCTTATACCTCCTTTGCTCCTTTCGATGAACGGTATGTAAGTACCCGGGGTATGGAAGAAACCAAACGCAATATCAGGTATACCAAAGAATGTTATCCCGGTTTTTTTCGGGTAAGGGAAGATATATTCAACCGCTATTTCGGCATGCAATGGAATGATATATTCACCCATGAATCCTTGGCGGCAGAAAGAAATAGCAAACGCAACCGGTACACCGATGCCTATATCGCCTTTATACAGGAGGTGTATCCCCATTGCATACCCCTGGAAAATCCATCTCCGGAACTGGTTGCCAGGGCTGAAGAACTGCATAAAAGCAAACAAGTATATATCGCCTGAGATCGCCTGGCCGAAAGAAGGCAGGAATAATACGCCCTCCGAATGCTCATTATTTTCAGTAGCTTGAAAGTATAAAACTAAATGCATGAAACAATTCTTCTTATCTTTTCTTTTACTGGTCTGTATAACTGCGTCTTCGCAGGATACTCTTACCATCCATGATATTCCGGCAGCTGAACGGGTGATCGGACTGGAGTTAAGTCCCGCAGAAAGGGATTCCCTCTTCGATGATGTGAAATTCAACAGGAAGGAATATGATAAAATGCGTAAGTACAAACTGGACAACAGCGTACCCCTCAGTACCTGGCAAACTCCTGTGCTACCGGGAATGACCTTTAACAAAAAACAGAACCCGGTGAACTGGAACATTCCAAACAATGTATCCGTTCCTGCCAACAGAAATGAACTGGCCTTTTATTCCCTGTTACAGCTGGCCTCATTGATCAGGAACAAAAAGATCAGTTCCGAAACGCTTACCCTTTTCTTCATAGACCGCCTCAGGAAATACGGGGATACCCTGCACTGTGTCATCACCATCACTGAGAATATAGCCTTAAGCCAGGCCAGGCAGGCGGATAAGGAGATCGCCGCCGGTATGTACCGGGGGCCCCTGCATGGAATACCCTACGGGCTGAAGGACCTTTTTGCCGTCAGGGGGACTCATACAACCTGGGGTGCTGCGCCCTTCAGGGACCAGGTCATTGACGAGGATGCTTTTGTATACACGAAACTGAAAGATGCCGGCGCGGTACTTGTTGCAAAATTCACCCTGGGCGCCCTCGCCATGGGAGATCACTGGTACGGTGGCATGACACGGAATCCCTGGAACCTGAATCGTGGGTCAAGCGGGTCCTCTGCTGGCTCCACGGCTGCAACCATAGCAGGGCTGGTACCCTTTGCCATTGGTACGGAAACCTATGGATCCATCATATCCCCCTCCACCACCTGCGGCGCTACCGGCCTGAGACCCACCTTTGGAAGCACCAGCCGAACCGGTGCCATGGCATTAAGCTATAGCCTGGATAAGGTGGGGCCCATCTGCCGGAGCGCCGAAGATGCCGCGGTGGTGTTCAACTACCTGCACGGTACAGACGGTAAGGATCAATGCGCTGTAAACATGCCGTTCAATTATACCGGTAAGGCAGACTGGTCGAAATTGACCATCGCCTATGCGAAAAACTATTTC
This sequence comes from Bacteroidota bacterium, assembly GCA_025361325.1. Lineage (GTDB taxonomy): Bacteria > Bacteroidota > Bacteroidia > Chitinophagales > Chitinophagaceae > Ferruginibacter. The sequence continues at coordinate 1,752 of JANYAL010000310.1, read as the reverse complement.
GACAGGGGTGATACCATGGGCAACGAAATGAAGGTGCTGGACGTATACCGTAAACTCGGTGCCAAACTTGTTCCCGTGGATTTCCCGGATTCAGGTATCTATAATTTTGACATGATGGGTATCATCATCGGGGCAGAGTGTGCCGCCCAGTTCGATGCATTCACCCTGTCGCATATGGCCGACCAGCTCACCATGCAGAATAAGGGCGACTGGCCAAACCAGTTCCGTACATCGAGGTTCATCCCGGCCGTAGAATACATCAATGCGTACCGGCACCGGTACCTGTTGATGCAACAGGTGAATGCAGTGATCAACAAGTATGATGCCTTTCTTTGCCCAACCTGGGGAGGAAACCAACTCGCCATCACCAACCTCACCGGGCACCCGGCCATCTGTTTCCCTACCGGATTCAATAAGAGAGCGCTGCCTACCAGCATCACCCTGGTGGGGAAATTGTATGATGAAGCAAACCTGCTGGCCATCGTAAAGGCCTTCCAGGAAGTTACGGATTTCAATTCCGTTCATCCCGCCCTGTTCAGATAGAATATTAACGGGCGCAGGAAGCACTATGAAATATATGGGGTAAATTTGTTGCCCTGCCAGCATCTGTGTTAGCGCGTTTGGCAAAGTTGGGTTGATACAGTTTAAAAACTTAACAGTGCTGGTGGAGGACGTTCTTTATCAAACCTGTCAGCTTTGTTAACTTGTTAAACCCCATCTGTTTTATCAATACCATAAACTTCCTCACCTGGCACTAAAAAAATAACCCATCACTAAAGTGTTATTCAAGCTACAGTCAACATACGCTCCCGCCGGCGACCAGCCGCAAGCCATCGGGCAACTCACCGAAGGCCTGCTGAACGGGGAAAAATACCAGACCCTGCTGGGCGTTACGGGTAGCGGCAAGACCTTTACCATGGCCAATGTGATCCGGCAGGTGCAGATGCCTACCCTCGTGCTTACCCACAACAAGACCCTGGTGGCACAACTTTATGGCGAGTTCAAACAATTCTTCCCGGACAACGCGGTTGGCTATTTTGTTTCCTATTACGACTACTACCAGCCTGAGGCATACATGCCCGTTAGTAATACCTATATCGAAAAGGACCTAAGCATAAATGAGGAGCTGGACAAGCTTCGCCTGCAGGCCACAGCACAATTGCTGAGCGGACGGAGGGACATCATTATCGTGGCCAGCGTGAGCTGCATCTACGGCATGGGCAACCCCACCGATTATGAGAACGGCATCATCCGGATCCACCAGGGACAGGTGATAGCGCGGCAGGGATTCCTGCATGCCCTGGTGAATTCCCTGTATAACCGCAGCGAGGGAGATTTCACCAGAGGCACATTCCGTGTAAAGGGCGATACCATCGACATTAACCTGCCTTATGCGGACTTTGGCTATCGTATCAGTTTCTTCGGCAATGAGATCGATTCCATCGAGACCCTGGAGCTGAGCAGCGGCAAACGCATCAGCAGCGTGGACAATGCGGCCATCTTCCCGGCCAATCTCTATGTGGCCCCGAAGGATATGCTCCTGAACGTGGTGCACGACATACAGGATGAGTGCCTGGCCCAGGAAGCCTACTTCAAACAATCAAATAAATACATCGAGGCACAGCGTATAAGCGAAAGAGTGAACTACGATCTTGAAATGATACGTGAACTGGGATACTGCAGCGGAATAGAGAACTATTCCCGCTTCTTCGACCGCCGCAGGCCCGGCACCCGCGCCAGGCGCACGGCCGC